>BJHK01000002.1:0-112046 GCA_014192425.1 Planctomycetia bacterium
ATTCCTGAGAGCCGCCGAAACCAAACCTCACATCGAAGGCCGCTAACAAAGCGATGCAGCGGACTCGCGATAAAGTCCGGCGGTGTGGATAATCCCGTGGTCGCGAGCCGCTGATCGCAATCGTTCGGCGGAAAAAGTCTTGGAACCTTTTTCGGCTAGCGGTCTCTAAAAAGGACGACGCGGTTCGGCTAATCGAGAGACCCGTTCATTGAGAAGGGGCGAGAACTTTTTTACGCCGCCATACGTCCAAGCCATGTGTCGCAACCGGAGCTTCAATGAAACCCATACTTGCGGCCTGTTGTTTGGCTCTGCTGACGTCATCTCCTGTGCTTGCGAAACCGTGGTTCCAAACACTCGAAATAGAAGAAAAGCCTGAGAGAGTCGGCTACACGATCGAGCGACGCCATCAGGGCGACGCGGTGTGTATTGAAATCACGCTGAAACCCCAGGCCGCAAAGGTGTTTCAGGAGGCAACGCTAATTGTGTTTAGCCGAGACTCGCAACTGCTCTACACCGATGTCGCCGCAAAAGATCGTGACGATGGCGGGAAGCAGATCAGCCTCACGGTTGCCAAAGCTAATTTGCCGAAGAGTAAAATCATGGTCCGAAGTGATATGCCCCAAGGGGCGGGGCCGGCTGTGCCCAACTTCGCGGGCTTTCGATTGATGCTACTGGAGCCTCCTGCCGCCGAAAGAAGACTTCTGGACTTCAAAGGCCTGACCACGCTCGACGCCGAAATCGCCAAAGAACTCGCGGCAGCCGAAAAGTGGAATGGTGACCTCTCCGGTGTAACCGCCCTCGATTCGCCCGACTCAGTTTCCATCGCCAAAGCGCTCGCCACCCGCGAAGGTCCGCTCCACCTCCCCAACCTCAAGAAAATCTCCCCCAAGACGCTCACGGCTTTGATCCAGAAGGAAGACGTCGAGATTCCCTTGATCGAGACGCTGGAGTTGATTCAGGAGCCTGATGGGAGCGTCACTGAGGACTTCGTAATCCCGGATGGGATTGGGGATCGCCAAAAGAGACAGAGGCGGTAGTATCTGTTGATGAGATCACCGCGCAAGGCCGAACGAAGCGATGCAGCGGACTCGCGATAAAATCGGTCCTGATGGAAAGTCCAAGGTCGCGAGCCGCTGATCGCGGGCGTTCGGCGAAGGAGGGCAACCGGATGGTGATCAGCGAACTGCATGCATCGCACATCCGCAAGGTTGAGGTCTCCTTCTGCCTGCTGGTCCCGGACCTCGACCCAGACGCAGTGACAGCGCGAATCGGTTTGTCGCCCGACGAAGCCCATCGGCGCGGCGACGAGCGTCGGCACAAGCGTTCGGGCGAGGTCCTTGGCTTGTACCGCGAGGGGCTCTGGGCGGTGGGCAGCCTCCCGCATGTGGACTCGAAGGACATCAACGACCACTTCAGGTGGGTACTAAGACAGATGCTCCCTCACCGAGAGGCAGTCCTGGAGTTCGCTCGTGGCGGCGAGACGTACTTCGACGTGCTCTGGACGTCCACGTATCTCTATGCTGGCACCGGGCCGCTGATCGACGCTGAGTGCCTGGCGGGAGTGGCGGCACTGGGCGGCGGTATGGGCTTCGACATCTATCATGTGGACGAGCCTGACGCCGAACCAACCGATGCAGCGGACTCGCGATAAGATCCAGCGGAGTGGCTAGTCCTGCGGTCGCGAGCCGCTGATCGGAATCGTTCGCCAACATTTACCGGAGTGCACATGGATTCCATCAAGGCCCATCTCGACAAGATTCCCACAAACGTGTTCTGGATCGCAGGGGCTTGTATCGCTGGTCTCGGCGCATTTCTGGAAAATCAGATTGCACCTGCCGCCCTTGGCAGGGCCGTCGTTGGTGCCGGCTTCATGCTTTGCCTCATGCCAGCCTTTTTGCGAGTCAGCGGCCAGGCGTCCGCGCGAGTGATCTCGTCAACGCAACTGTGGACGGTGGTCTCTCTTGGTCTGATTGCCGCAATTGTTGCTGGCATGCTCCTTGCCGCGACTACGTCTATCGGTTGATGAGGCGACTTGTTGAATTGCCTGAAGACCTAGAGTCCGCATTGGCGAACTAAGCAATGCAGCGGACTCGCAATAAAATCGGGCGGTGTGGGCCGTCCAAGGTCACGAGCCGCTGATTGCCGTCGTTCGCCAACTACCAGTTGTCCCCAAACGCTGCCGCGAATGCGTTGACGGCCGCCTGCGGGCTGCATTCCTGCATGAAATCAGGCCGCACGGTTTCGTATCTCTCCAGCAACGACGCCCGCTTCGCCCTGAGATACGGCACATAAACCACCCTGCCAGCGTGCTTGAAGTCCGAACAGCCGAGACGCCAGCGGTCGATGCCGATCACATCGGCCTTGATGTCTGTGGCGTCAAAGTCCATGCTTGGCATCGTCCGAGTTTCGCACGACGTTACGCCGCGCGGCCCGTAGGTGATCTTCACGATGCGGCAAGTCGTGTCGTCCATGTCGATCCCGGCAGCAATCATCGTATCCTCCTGCGTGGCGAACCAACGGATGCAGCGGACTCGCGATTCCGCCGCGTGGTGTAGTTTCGTCAGCGGTCGCGAGCCGCTGATCGCAATCGTTAGGCCAAAGAAGAACAGTTGGCGGTGATTGCCCAGGCTTGTATACTGACGTCCATGAGCACCGTCGAAGAAATCGAAGCCGCGATCCAGCAACTGTCGCCTGATCAGATGGCGGCATTTCGCGCGTGGTACGCCGAGTTTGATGCCAACGCCTGGGATCGTCAGATCGCCGAAGACGACGCTGCGGGGCGACTCGACTGGCTGATCCAAGAGGCCCTCGATGACTTGGACGCTGGCCGCTTCACGGATCGATGAAACACCGCGCAAGCCCCCGATTCTGGCGGCTTTACAGGGCCTTGCCGCAAGAGATTCAGCAACTGGCCGATCGCGGCTACCACATGCTTTTGCAGGACCCGCGCCACCCGTCCTTGCACTTCAAGCGGATCGGAAGGGTTTGGTCCGCCCGCGTGGGCATGCACCATCGCGCTCTCGCAGCCAATCGCAACGAAGAGATTGTTTGGATCTGGATTGGGACCCATGGGGAGTACGACCTGCTACTCCGACGCAAGGGCTAACCGGACGCTGGATCAGACGGCGGCCATCGTCCAGCGGCATGGAGAATCAACTAGTCCGCCGCTGATCAGCTTTGCCGTTCTGCGAAAATACGGCGTGCCGTGAGACGCCGCTGGTTTCGCTGGCTGGTCAGGGTGCTATCAAGGTAGAAATGAATCACTCCTGCCGTCATCAGGATGCCTAACGGAGTGCCCCATGCACACGACCAAATACGTTCATTGGCAGGAAGGCGAGTCCTGGCTCGGCTACCTCGAGGAATACCCTGACTACTGGACTCAGGGCGAGACGGAGGCAAGCACGACTGGTATCGCAACCCGCTACCGGCGTGTCCCAACCTGTGCCTCGGCATCGCGAGATCAAGGCGCCACTCGCCCGCCGCATCATTCGGCTGCTAACGGAAAGCCCGAAAGACCATTCCGTCGATGACGACGGCTGAGAGTGCCCAGAACCACACACTGCACCGGACTCGCGATAAAATCTAACGGTGTGGTTCGCGTAGGGTCGCGATCTGCTGATTGCTATCGTTCGAGCAATGAACGGACTGCGCCCAAGATGATGCTGTTGCCGAGTTGCGGAGCCGTTGTGACCGCGATGCTCGGCTGCCTTGGTCTGCTATTCCCAAAAGCCGTGGGCCGTGTTCTTGGTATCGAGCCCAATAAGCCGTTGGGCGTCTCCGAGTTCCGTGCGACCTACGGCGGATTTTTTCTGTGCCTTGGACTCGGATGCCTGGTCGCCCAGTCCGCGCAAGTCTTTGCCGTTGTTGGAGCAGCGTGGTGTGCGGCCGCTTTTGCCCGCGTAATGTCTTATGCCGTTGATGGCAGCCGGACGGGGCATAACCTTGCCGGAGTGGGAGTCGAAGCAGGCATTGGCCTGGCCATGTTGGCGGCGCAGCTCTAACAACGCGTTATGCAGTGAGGTGTTGCATGCTGAAGTGGCCCGACAGTGGTAACCCGGTCCTCCTGCGGACCGACTTCGCCGACGACGCGGCGTGGGCCGCTCTCTGCAAGGCAGCCCAAGCCCCCAGCGACGAGGACTTTCAGGCGAACATCGATTGCGTCAGTAACCGATCTTTCGATACGCCATGAAAACGATCAATAGAATTGGCTCTCTGCCGTGCGGTGTCAGCACTGTCGTGATGACGGGCCTCGTTGGCCCGATAGCACCTCAACGCCCCGGTGTCTTCCGGTACTTTTATGAATCGTCTCCTGCGATCAATCGTTTTCTGATATGCAGGCCTTTCCTGACCCTGTTGCGAGGCACTGCCATGGCTTCACTCGTCCGCGCTCTGCTGCCCGCGGTCGCCTTGTCCGCCGCGCTCACGGCGGCTCCCGTCGCCGCGGTCTCTCCACAAAACCCCTACCGGACGTTCAACCTCTCCGGCATCAACTACGGCTCGATGCAGTGGGAGCGTGCTCAGCGTGAAGGCCGGCGCGTCTGGCCCTACTACAACGCGCCGTCGCGGACAGTCACACCGCGATCGGGCGCATGGGTCGGCGCAGTCGCCGGAGGAGGTGGCGGCGTGGGTACGGTCGTCGAGGCAGGGGGATCGCGTTCGGTGCCGCGTTCGACCCCGCGCACGTTCCGCCGTTGGAGACGCTGAGACACGGTTCCAGCCGAGATCGGCAGGTTCAACCGCGGCAGCAGCCCCTCACCAACGATGCGCCGCTCCTGACCGCCGGCGCCATGCCGCGACGCCACGACTCCACAGGGCCACCGCCGCCACGGCGAGCAGGCCCACGGCTATCCCGACCAACAGGTCGAGAAGCAGGGCAACGATCAGCCGCCACCAGGATGCGGCGAAGGCCGCTGAGCCATGCGGTGCGAGACCCTCCACGAGCTGGTGAAGCACGGGCAGGGCGTGAGTCACGATCCCACCCCCGACGAGGAACATCGCCACCGTTCCCGCAATCGACAGTGTCCGCATCAGCAGCGGCGCCCCTGCGAGCAGGATCTGCCCACAGGCCCGACGCAAGCCCTGGCCGCGGGCGAGAACCGCGGCGATGTCATCCAACTTGATGATCGCCGCCACGAGACCGTACACACCCACGGTCATGCCGACCGCGATCGCCGTCAGGACGCCCAACTGCACGATGAGCGACCGGTCGGCAACCACACCGAGCGCGATGACGATGATCTCCGCCGAGAGGATGAAGTCCGTTCTGATGGCACCGCCAATCCGGGCTCGTTCATCCGTGGGACACGCCGCTCCCCCATCCGCTCCGCGATGATCGTGCCGGTGGAGCGCGTGAAGAATCTTCTCCATGCCCTCGAAGCAGAGATACACCCCTCCGCAGACGAGAAGCGGCGCGATCGCCCACGGGGCGAACATGCTGATGCCGATCGCGGCGGGCACGAGCAGCAGTTTGTTGCGTGCCGAACCAAGGGCTACGGCGGCCACGACGGGCAATTCCCGGTCTGCCCGCACCCCGGCGATCTGCCGGGCGTTGAGCGCCAGATCGTCTCCCACGACGCCGGCAGTCTTGGCTGCCGCCGCCTTCGTCATCGTGGCGACGTCGTCGAGTACTGACGCGACGTCGTCGAGGAGGAGCAGAAGACTTCCGGCCATGAAGGCATCGTAGCAGACGATGCGGTCAGGCGGGACATGCCCCGGCAACCGTACGCCTCAAGCCGTGTGCCGGCGGAGTACCGGTCTGCTATCCTGACGCGTTCGTTTCAGAAAAAGGCTCTCGGAGGCGATCGCCATGAAGCTTCGCTCGATCGTCGTCCTGCTGCTCGGCGGCATCCTCGCCGCCCATGCTTCGGCGGAGGCCGACGACACACCCGCGGCGCCGGCGGGTGAACTGCTCCGCTGCACGTTCGCCGCGAGCAACGTCTATCCGGGCACGACCCGCGACTACACCGTGTACGTTCCCGCGCAATACGACGGCCGCACGCCCGCCTGCGTCCACGTCCACCAGGACGGCATGCAGTATGGCGGTCCGACAGTCTTCGATCGCCTGATCCACCAGGGCCGGATGCCGGTCACGATCGGCGTGTTCGTGAATCCCGGCCGCGTCCCCGCCGCGCGGGACGGAGCCGTCGACCGGGTCAACCGAAGCTACGAATACGACACGCTGACGGGTGACTACGCCCGGTTCCTCCTCGACGAACTGCTGCCCGACGTGGAGCGGCAAAAGGCGACGGATGGCCGTCCCCTGCGGCTTTCCAAGAGCGGCAACGATCGGGCCATCGCCGGCCATTCGAGCGGCGGCATCTGCAGTTTCACCGCCGCCTGGGAACGCCCCGATGGATTCAGCCGCGTGTTCAGCAGCATCGGCAGCTTCACCGGACTGCGCGGCGGCCATGCCTATGCCACGCTCGTCCGCAAGACGGAACCAAAACCGGTCCGTGTCTTCCTTCAGGAGGGACGCAACGACCTCTCGAACTACGCGGGCGACTGGTGGCTGGCGAACGAGATGCTGGAGCGGTCGCTCACATTCGCCGGCTACGAGGTGCGGCATGCGTGGGGTGATGGCGGGCACGATGCGAAGCAGGCGATTGAAGTGTTTCCGGATGCCGTGGCCTGGCTCTGGGAAGGCTGGCCGAAGCCCGTTGGCCGCGGTGCCGGCAGCCCGCAACTTCGGGAGATCCTCCACCCCGACGAACCGTGGCGACTGGTCGGCGAAGGCTACCGGTTCACCGAGGGGCCCGCGGTCAACCGGACCGGAGACGTGTTCTTCAACGACGTCGGCGCCGGCCGGACCTACAGGATCACGCCCGACCGCAAGGCGGAGGTCTGGCTCGAGGATTCCCGCCGTGGCGACGGCCAGGCATTCGCCCCGGACGGCCGCCTCGTCGCCGCCAGCGCCGCCGACGAGGCGCTGCTGGCCTGGGGCGACGACCGACGGTCCGCCACGATTGTCCAGGGCTGGCGCGGCAACGATCTCGTGGTCTCGGTCACGGGCGACATCTACGTGACCGAGCCGGGCTGGGACGGCACGAAGCCGAGCCGGATCCATCACGTCAGCCCCGCCGGCGTCGATACGGTGGTGGACACCGGGCTGCGGTTCGCCAATGGACTGTGCCTGTCTCCCGACCAGACGACGCTGTTCGTCGCCGACAGCCGATCGCGCTGGGTGTGGAGCTACACCCTGCGCGGCGACGGCGGGCTGACGAACAAACAGCGATTCATCCAGTTGCACGTCCCCGATAACGCCGATGACAGCGGCGCCGACGGCATGCGGTGCGATCGCGACGGCAGGCTCTGGGTGGCGACGCGGATGGGGATCCAGGTCTGCGACCAGCAGGGCCGCGTCACGTGCATCATCCCCACACCCAACGGCCGCGTGTCGAACCTCTGCTTCGGCGGCGCGGAGTTCGACACGCTCATCGCGACCTGCGGCGACAAGGTGTATGCCCGTCGGGTGCTGGCCAGGGGAGCACCGAGCTTCCTGCCGCCGGTCACGCCGCACACGCCACGCTGACGCCGGTCAGCTGACAGCATGCCGCTGCAGCACGTCCAGCGGCACGATCTCCAGCGTCTTCTCGTGTGTCGCCGTGAGCACGACCGGCGGAGCCCGGCCGGCGTTGGCGGCCTCCAGCCAGCGGCCCGCGCACAGACACCACCGGTCGCCCGCCACGAGCCCGGGAAATCCCCACTGCGGCTGCGGCGTCACGAGGTCGTTGCCCGCCATGACCGTGAACTCCAAGAAATCGCGGGTCATCACCGCGCACACGGTGTGCACACCGGCATCGTCAGGGCCGGTGCGGCAGCAGCCGTCGCGAAAGAAACCGGTCAGCGGCTGCCGTGAGCAGGCGTTCAGTTCCCCGCCAAGCACGTTGCGGTCCGGGGGGCGGCCGGAAGACCCTGCAGGACGGTCGAACGCGATCATGGCGAAGGCTCCTGCGACGCGGGTCAACCGCTCCCCGGACGGGGCCGGCCTGATGCTCATCATGTGCGGCGGAGGCCCGCCGGGCAACGCCCCCGTCGCGGGGCCGGATGGCGACGGACCCCGGTGAAGATGCGACTGGACAGGTGCGAAAAGGGAGGGATAATGAAGGAGCCTTGGAGTTGGCCGTGAATTCTGGAACACGGTCGGGCCGCTTCGCCGAAGCGGTCGGCTCCACCGCTGCCATGTTCCATCCGCCGCTGCCCCCGGGCCGCGGTGCGTCAACCAGAGGAGAACGTCCATATGGCATCCGGGAGGAAAAACCTCGCATCGGGTGGACTGCTCGCCGGCCTGATGGGCTGGGCAACGTCGCTGGCGACGGTGGCCGGGCTGGCCACGGTGGGCTGGTTCGGACATGCGACCCATTGGTCGTTCGGTTTCGGGGGGCACGACGATGCCGAGCACGCGTCCCCCGACGCCGCGCCGGGACGCGGGCCGGCGACTGCCGGTCATGCCGGCGAGTCGCCGGCAACGGCCGCCGCGACGACGACGGCCGACGACGTCATCCGCTTCGCGTCGCCCGCCGCCGTGGAACAGTCGGGCATCGAGGTGGTGCCCGTCGAGGCCCGGCCCATGGTGAGAGAACTCTCCGTCAACGGGGTCGTCCGCTACGACGAGCGGCGGGTGGCCCAACTCTCATCTCGTGTGCCGGGAAGCGTGTGGCGGATTGAGAAGCACCTCGGCGACACCGTGCGTCGCGGCGACGTGCTCGTGATCGTCGAGAGCAGCGATGTCGGCAGGCTGAAGGCGGAATTTCTCAACGCGCTCGTCGCCTTCGAGACGAAACGCGAACAGCTGGCGATCCTCGAGGAGGTCAAGGGTGCAGTCCTCGGCCGGCAGATCCGCGAGACGAAGTCGGCGCTTCGCGAGGCACGAATTCATCTGACCAACGCCGAGCAGTCCCTCGTCAACATCGGTTTCGAACTCTCGGTGGCCGACTTCGAAAAACTGGACGACGACCAGCGGGCCAGCCGGATTCGCACCCTGGGCCTCGGGCCGGAGGTGCTCGAAGGGAGCGACCGGACGCGGATCACGTCCAACCTCCTGCCGCTGCGGGCCCCGTTCGGCGGCACGATCATCGGCCGCGAGGCGGCGCTCGGGGAAATCGTCGAGGCCAGCCGGCCGATCTTCGAGGTCGCCGATGTCTCGAACATGTGGGTCCTGCTCTCGGTGAACAAGGAGGACGCCGGCAAGGTGGCGCTCGGGCAGCCGGTGCGGTTCCGCCCCGACGGCGCGGCGGGGGACGTGGCCAGCCGCATCGCCTGGATCAGCACCGAGGTCAACGACGCCTCCCGGACGCTGGAAGTCCGGGTGGAGGTGGCGGCCGGCGGGAGCGTGCCGCTGCGGGCGAACACGTTCGGCAGCGGCCGGATCGAGATCTCGCGAGTCGGCAACGCGCTCGTCGTGCCGCAGCAGAGCGTGCAGTGGGACGGCAGCCGCTGGGTGATCTTCGAGCCGGCCGGCGACGCGGCGTTCCGGCCGCGGCCCGTGCAGCCGGGACTTCGTGAGGGGGAGCTCGTGCAGGTGGCAGGGGATGATTTCGCGGCCAGTCCGCCGACCCGCGTCGTCGCCGCCGGCAGCCACGTCCTCAAGAGCCGGATCCTTCTCGACCGCATGGAGTCGGGCGAACTCTAGTCGCCGCCCCCCCGATGCTCGAGCGGATCATCGCCTGGTCGCTGTCGCACCGCTACACGGTCCTCGCCGGAGCGGCCGTCGTCTGCCTCGTCGGCTACGTCGCCGTCAGCCGGCTCGTGATCGACGCCTTCCCCGACACGACGCCGGTGCAGGTGCAGATCAACACCGTCGCCTCCGGCATGGTGGCCGAGGAGGTCGAGCGGCAGATCACGTTCCCCGTCGAGCTGGCGATGGGAGGCATGCCCGGACTGGAGGAGATCCGCAGCGCCAGCATGTTCGGCCTCTCGGTGGTGATCGTCACCTTCCGCGACGGCACCAACATCTACTTCGCCCGCCAACTGATCAACGAACGGCTCGGCACGGTTGCCGTGCCGCCAGGCACGGAGCGGCCGGAGATGGGCCCGGTGTCGACGGGGCTCGGCGAGGTCTTCCATTACCTGCTCGTGCCCCGGGGCATGAGCCTGACGGACGTCAAGACGCTCCAGGAGTGGACGCTCAAGCCGGCGCTCAAGAGTGTGAAGGGAACGGCCGAGGTCAACGCCTGGGGCGGCCTCAACAAGCAGTACCAGGTCCGCGTCGATCCGGCCCGGCTGCGGAAGTACGACCTGTCCTTCGACCAGGTCGTGCAGGCGGTGCCGATCAACAACTTCAACGTCGGCGGCGGCTCGATCGCCCGCTCGGGCGACAGTGTGCTCGTCTACGGCGTGGGCCGCACCATCGACATCGACCAGATCGGCCGGATCGTGATCGACTCGCGGGAGGGCGCGCCGATTCGGATCCGCGACGTCGGCGAGGTGGTCATCGGCCACGAGATCCGCAAGGGGGCGGTGACCTACGGCGGCGAGGGGGAGGTGGTGCTCGGCCTCGGTTTCATGCTCATGGGCGAGAACAGCTACGACGTCACCACCCGGCTTCGCGAGCGGTTCGAGTCGCTGCGGCAGACGCTTCCCGAGGGGGTCGAGGCCCGGGTCGTCTACGACCGGACGCAGCTCGTCGACCGGGTGATCGCCACCGTGCGGCAGAATCTCCTCGAGGGAGCGTTTCTGGTCGTCGTCATCCTGTACGTCATGCTCGGCAACCTCCGGGCCGGCCTCGTGGCGGCGACGGCCATCCCGCTGTCGATGATGTTCGGCTTCATCGGCATGTGGCAGGCGGGCATCGCGGCCAGCCTGCTCTCGCTCGGCGCCATTGACTTCGGCATCGTCGTCGACTCGTCGGTGGTCGTGATCGAGAGCATCCTGGAGCGGATCGGCCATCACCCCGGTGCCAGCGGTGCCGCCCGGCTCAAGGTCGTCCTCGAGGCGACCAACGCCGTGAAGAAGCCGGCCTGCTTCGGCCAGCTGATCATCATGATCGTCTACATCCCGATCCTCACGCTCGAGGGGGTCGAGGGGAAGATGTTCCGGCCGATGGCGCTGACGGTGATCTTCATCCTCATCGGCTCGCTGATCCTCTCGCTGACTGTGGTCCCGGTCCTGTCGAGCTTCTTCCTGCCGCGCCGCATGGACTCCCACGACGTGCTCCTCGTTCGCTGGGCGCGGGCCCTCTACCGGCCGTTGCTCCGTGGCTGCCTCGCCGCCCGCGTGCCCGTCACGCTCGTGGCGGCGGCGATCCTCGGCTTCACGCTCTACAAGGCCGTCGGCCTGGGAACCGAGTTCGTTCCCAAGCTCTCCGAGGGGGACATCGTGCTGGGCATCATCCGCGCTCCGGGCACGAGCCTCGAAGAGTCGTGCCGGATGAACACGCGGATCGAAAACATCCTCCTCGACGAGTTCCCTGCCGAGGTGGCCCACGTCTGGAGCCGCACCGGCACGCCCGAGGTGGCGACCGACGCCGGCGCCATCGAGGCGACCGACATGTTCATCGCTCTCCGGCCCCGAGAGAAGTGGGTCCGGGCCCGGACGCAGGCGGCGCTCGTCGAGGCCATGAGCAAGACGGTGGAGGGGATCCCGGGGCAGATCATCTGGTTCACGCAGCCCATCGAGCAGCGGATCAACGAGATGGTCTCGGGCGTGCGGGCCGACATCGCCGTCAAGGTGTTCGGTGACGACCTCGACGAGCTCGTCCGCAAGGCCAACGACGTGGCGGCCACGATCCGCCAGGTACCGGGAGCCGCCGACGTCGCCGTGGAGCAGGTGGCCGGGCAGCCGATCCTGCGGATCGCCGTCCGCCAGGACGAGATCGCCCGCTACGGCATCTCGGCCCAGGCGGTGCTCGATGTCGTCGAGAGCGTGGGGGGCAAGGCGGTGGGCGAGATCGTCGAGGGACAGGTCCGGTTCCCGATCGTCGTCCGGCTCGCCAACGACGTCCGCGGCAGCCCCGAGGCGCTCGGCGACATTCCCGTCCGCGGACCGGGAGGGGAGAGCGTGCCGCTGCAACGGATCGCCGATATCCGCTCGATCTCCGGCCCCAAGTTCGTGACCCGGGAGTGGAGCAAACGCCGCGTGGTGGTGCAGTGCAACGTCCGCGGCCGCGACGTCGGCGGCTTCGTGGCCGACGCCCAGGGGCGGATCGCCAAAGACGTCGACCTGCCCGAGGGCCGATTCCGGCTGGAGTGGGGCGGCCAGTTTGAGAACATGCAGCGGGCCCAGAAGCGGCTGGCGATCGTCGTGCCGCTGGCACTGCTGTTGATCGTGGCCCTGCTGTACGTTACCTACCGCAATGTCGCCGACACGCTGCTGCTGTTCGTCAGCGTGCCCTTCGCCTGCGTCGGCGGCATCTGGGCGCTGGCATTCCGGGAGATGCCGCTGTCGATCTCGGCCGCCGTCGGCTTCATCACGCTCTCGGGCGTGTCCGTGCTCAACGGCATGGTGCTGGCCAGCGCCCTGCGCGAGCGGCTGGCCAAGGGAAGCGCCCGCGACGTGGCCCTCGAAGAGACCACCGCCGCAGCGCTGCGGACGATCATCATGACCGCGCTGGTAGCCAGCCTGGGGTTCATTCCCATGGCCGTCAGCGAGGGGACGGGGGCCGAGGTCCAGCGGCCGTTGGCCACGGTGGTGATCGGCGGCGTGATCACGAGCACGCTGTACACGCTGTTCGTGCTCCCGGCCCTCTATCGGCTGGTGCTCGGCGTGCAGCCCGCCCCGCTGCCAGGCAGGGAGCGCTGATCTCCGCCGCCCAATATCGACGACATCCGCGCCCGCCGGCCGCCGGCAGCGTGCCACTCATGGTCGGCGCAGGGACTGACGATGCAACGCTCCACACCGAACGATGCGGCCCAAGGGGGGTGCCACCGCAGCGGCGTTGTCCTCGTGGCCGTGCTTGTCGGAGTGCTGGCGGCGCCATCCCCGGCAGCCGAGGCGGTCCGGCTGTCGTCGGCCCGGGGGAGCATCCGGGCCGACGACGCCCGGCGGCACGTCGCCACACTCGCCGACGACGCCTTCGAGGGACGCGAGGGGGGGAGCCGGGGCGGCCGGGCTGCGGCCGCCTACATCGTCGACGAGATCGGCCGGCTCGGCCTCCAGCCGGCGGGGGACGATGGCGGATACTTGCAGCCGTTCGGCGGCCTGCGCAACATCCTCGCCCTGGCGCCGGGAAGTGATCCCGCAATGGCCGACGAACTGATCGTCGTCGGGGCCCACTACGACCACGTCGGCTATGGCACCGGGGAGAACAGCTTCGGCCCCTTCGGTCGGGTGCACAACGGGGCCGACGACAACGCCTCGGGCGTGGCCGGACTGATCGAGCTCATGGAGGCCGTGCAACGCCTGCCGACAGCGCCGCGCCGGCCGATCCTGTTCGCCTTCTGGGATGGCGAGGAGAAAGGCCTGCTCGGCTCGCGACACTTTCTGCGCGTCCGGCCGGCGGCCGTGCGCGGCAAGCGGATCATGTTCGCCGTCAATCTCGACATGATCGGCCGTCTCCGCGGGGAACGGGTGGAAATCTACGGGGCGCGGACGGCCCGCGGTCTGCGTTCCGCGGTCGTGCGGGCCAACGTCGACCCGCGAAATGCAGCCGGACTGGAGCTCGTCTTCGACTGGGACATCACCGACGATTCGGACCACTACCCGTTCATCGCGGCCGGCGTGCCCACGATCATGCTGCACACCGGTCTCCACGACGAATACCACCGGCCTAGCGATGACGTGCATACCGTGAACTTCGCCGGCATCGAACCGGTCACCGGGCTGACGCTCGGCCTGATGTTGGCGATCGCCGACGAGCCGCAGCCGCCGGCCTTCCGCCCCGAATGCCGCGGCGAGACGAATGCCGGCCGCCGCCAACTTGAGGCCCCGATCCCGAACGCGGTCGCCACCCACCGCGGCCGCTGGGGCATCTCGACGCGAGAGGATGCGGCCGATCCGGCCGCGCCGCTGATCGTCCGCGTCGTTCCCGAAACGCCGGCAGCGGCCGGGGGCCTCCTGCCCGGTGACCGGATCGTGGCGATCGACGGCAAGGCCGTCGCGAGCCAGGCGGAGATGATGGCACGGCTGGCGACTGCCGGACCTCGCGTGCTCCTCGACATCGAGCGACGCGGGAGGCTGACATCCGCAACGCTCGAGGCCCGCGACTGACCTGCTCGCGTTCGTGCCCCGGCATGCGCAAGGCAGAAGGCACGGGAACATTCCCGTGCCTTCGCTACCGACTCATTTTGCAGGGCATCAGTCGACGCTGGACCGCCGCGGACCTGCCATCAGCCCTGATCAGTCTTCGTCGTCCTCTTTCTCGTCTTCTTTCTCGTCCTCATCGTCCTCATCGTCCTCGTCGTCCTCCCAGTCATCGTCGTCATCTTCCCAATCCTCGTCCTCGTCGTCCTCGTCTTCCTCTTCGTCGTCCTCTTCGCCGTCGTCCTCTTCGTCGTCCTCTTCATCCTCATCCTCGTCCTCGTCCTCCTCGTCGTCGACCTCTTCCCACTCCTCGTCCTCGACGTCGTCCTCGTCCTCTTCTTCGTCGTCCTCTTCGTCGTCGTCGAGCTCCTCGTCGTCCTCTTCCTCTTCCGCATCCCGAGCCACGGGATCACGAAGGCTGACCGGCCCGGCACGTTCACCTGCAAACAGATCCTCGGCGGCGAGGAGTTCCGGCAACTCGCTCCACGAGAACACATCCGCTGTCGCCACGTCCTCATGTCTTCCACCACTGGCAACGATCGTCACGGCGAAAACCTCCTGGGAGACGGTCTACTCTCGAAGAACCAAGCCCGATTCTGTACCCGATCGGGGGATCATCGTCCAATCGGCCGACGGAAAAAAATTTTTCGCCCCCGCCGGGCCAAAAATGCCGACCGAAGACGGGTCCGTCGAGAAGTGTGGCGGCAGGCGGGCCGTGGTGCAAGAAACGGGCGCCGATTTTTACGGCCGATCAACCGGCCTCTGCGGGCGGCGGACCACCCGCCGGCCCTCCGGCCGCGTCCGCAGCGGCCCCCGGGAACGGGTCGATGGGAGGCAGATCCTCGAGGCTCGCCAGGCCGAAGGCGGCGAGAAAATGCCGCGTCGTCACGTAGACGTTGGGACGACCGAGGTCCTCGGCCCGGCCGCCGATCGCGACGTAGTCGCGGTCGAGGAGTTGGCGGAGCATCTCGTCGCTGCCGACGCCGCGGATGGCCTCGATGTCGGCCTTCGTCACCGGCTGACGGTAGGCGACGACGGCCAGGGTCTCGAGGGCCGGCAGCGACAGCCGGCTGCCGCCCGACGGCTCCACGATCCGGCGGATCCACGGGCCGAAGGGGGCCCTGGTGAGGAGCTGAAAGCCGCCGGCGATCGGCTCGACGCGAATCGGCGAGCCGGCGTCCTCCTGCAGCCGCCGGAGTTCCTTGAGCAGCGTCCGGGCTCGGGTGCCATCGCTGAGTCCGGCGAGCTTGGCCAGCCGGCGCGTCGAGAGCGGCTCGCGGGCGAGAAACAGCGCCGCCTCGAGTCGCGCCAGCTCGTCCGAGCGGACGTGCCGGCCCGCCCGGGCCGGGTCGGTGAAAGCCGGTCGCGGCCCGTCGGGCGCGGGACGCCGTCGGGGCCGCTGCCGCCAGCAGCGGGCGGCGATCGCATGCGGAGGTCGATGACCGTGCACGGCGGCCATGCAGGCTGCGAGGCTGTGCGGCGTGGCAACGCAGCGCTGCATGACGGTCAATCCTCACTCAGGCGACGGATCAGGGCATGCCAGTCCGCTGTCGCCAGGCGGTCACGTCTTCGGCAAGCGCGTCCAGCGCGGTGGCCGCGTCGGCGGCCGCAGCCTGGAAGAGCCGCTGCAATTGACCGGTCGCA
This sequence comes from Planctomycetia bacterium, assembly GCA_014192425.1. NCBI lineage: Bacteria > Pseudomonadati > Planctomycetota > Planctomycetia > Planctomycetia bacterium. Next base: position 15,820 of record BJHK01000002.1, read on the forward strand.
TCCACCGCGACGCGGCCGGAACAGAGCACCATGCCCCCCGCCGCCGGCGCCGGCTGGCACTCGATCCCCGTCATGCCGAGGGCCACGAGCCGGCCATGGGCGGCGCGGATCGCGTCGTCGCTCTCCGGGCCCGGCGCGCGCGACGGGGCCTGCCGCGTTGTGCCGGTCGAAGCAGGGCCGACGTCAGCCGCGCCGGCGGGAATGGCCGAGGTTCGGCCGCTGCCACCGCCGACTTCCGGAACGGCCGCCGTCGTGGCCTCATGTCCGGCCGCGTTGGGGGAATCGTTCGCCCAGCCGACGGTCCGCCCCCATGCGTTCTGCGGCCGGGGCAGCGTCGGCATGTGATGCAGGAACATCGCCAGTGCCGGCACGACCACCATGCAGCAGACGAGGATGAACGACCGGAATCTCATGGCGGGGGAGGGTAGCCGGCGCCGGGGGTTCGGGCAACGCGAAAAAAGGGCCCGCCAGCCCGGCCGCTCTACGGCGTTTGGGCCGCGCCGACGATGATCCGCCGCGGTACCGCCCCCCCTTCCGGCGTCGCCGGATCGAAGTGCGGCACCCCGGCGGCGTACTCGACCGGCCGCAGCCCGCGCTGCTCGGCGACGACGTCCCGGATCAGCTTGGCGATGAACTGGGGCCGCAGCCGTTCGGCAAGGTCGTGGGTCGGCTCGCGGCCCGGCTCGATGGCCGTCACGGTGGCGATGTGGACGCCGAACGGCGTCGCGAACGGCTGCGACACCTCCCCCTTGGCAAGCGCGAACGCCTTCCGGGTGAACTCCTCGTTCACCGAGCTGCGCCGCGGCAGGTAACCGATGTCGCCGCCCCGGTGCCGGCTGGGCGCCGCGGAGTGGCGCTCGGCAGCGTCGCTGAACGAGACATCGCCGGCGAGGATCTGGCGCCGGATGCGTTCCGCCCTGAGGAGACAGGCCGCGACCGCCTCGTTCGCCGCGCCGACGTCGGGCCGGAGGACGATGTGACTGACGCGCAACAGCGTGCCGTCGTGCTCCCGTCGCCGCGGCTCGACGAAGGACGCCAGCGCCTCATTCGTGCCGCGCGGCTCGACCAGTTTCTTCACCGCGACCTCGAACTCTACCCGGCGGCGCAACCCTGCCTCGTCGAGGCCGGACTGGGCGAGGAAGTCGGCGAGCTGCTGCCCCTGCGCGGCGGCCTGGTCGCGGACATTCACCAGGGCGGCATCCACGTCGGCCGGAGCGGCGCTGATCCCGGCCCGTTCGATCGCCAGCCGCAGGAGCCGCTCGTCGACCAGCCGCTCGATCACCGTGGCCTGTGCCTGCACGAGCCGGTCCGGGCTCGCCACGACGTCGACCCGCGCCGCCCGCAGCGCCGCATCGACGTCGCGGCGCACGATCGGCACGCCATCGACCGTGACCACGATCGCCGCCCCGTCGTCCTCGAGGGGGGCGGCGGAAGCGACGAACGTCGCCACGAGGACCAGGCTGGCCGGAAAACACTGACCGCGACGCATCGGCATCCTCCCGCAACACACCCTGCGCGACCGACGGGCCGCCATCCATCGCTCTCCCGCCACCAAAAAAATACCCGATCGGCCTCCCCTCCGCCTCCCGCATCGAGCCGGCCCGGGCGCCGGCCGGCCCGGCGCCGCCGGAACGGGTACAACACGGTTCCTGGATCGAACCGGTCCGCCGTGGGGCGGACCGGCATTCGCCTCCCGCCGGTACCGGTTCCTCCACCCGTGTCGAAGATCGCCATCAGCCTGTGCGGTGAGGGCCGCGGCCACGCCACGCGGATCGGCACGCTCGTGGAGCGTCTCGATGGCCACGAGATCCTGATCTTCACCTCCGCCGATGCCTTCCACCTGCTCGCCGCACGCCATGCCGGCAGTGACCGGGTGCGCGTCGTCGAGATTCCGGGCATCGTCTTCCAGTACACGGGGGGCCACCTCGACGTGATGCGGTCGATCGCCGCCGGGCTCGAGTATCAGGTCCGGCTGCTCGGCCCGCTCGTCGATCGCCTGATCAGTGAACTGGAGGCGTTCGGCGCGGAGATCGCCGTCGCCGACTTCGAGCCGGCCTTGCCGAGGGCGGCAGGCCGCCTCGGCATCCCGCTGCTGAGCGTCGATCACCAGCACTTCCTCCTCGCCTACGATCTCGATGCCCTGCCGGCCGCCCTGCGCTGGCATGCCTGGCTGATGGGGCACGCAGTTCGGCTGTATGTGACCGAGGCCGCAGACACCGTGGTCTCGGCCTTCTTCCGTCCGCCGCTGCGGCGCGGCTGGGAGCACGTCGTGCAGGTCGGCCCGCTGCTGCGCCGGGCCGTGCTCGCAGAGACGCCCGGCGACGGCGGCTTCGTCCTCAGCTACCTGCGCCGGCACACGTCCTTTTCCGCCGTCGAGGCAGTCGCCGACTGCGGACTGCCGGTGCGGATCTACGGCCTCGGCAGCCGTGCGCCGCTGGGCAATGCGTCGTTCCACGACATCGACGAGGGCCGCTTCGTCGCCGACCTCGCCGCCTGCACGGCACTCGTCTCGGCCGCCGGCAACCAGCTCATCGGCGAGGCCCTTCACTTCGGCAAGCCGCTGCTCGTGCTTCCGGAGCGGGCCCACGCCGAGCAGATGATGAACGCCCACTTTCTCCGGGCGATGGGCTGCGGCGACTTCGCGACGCTGGAGGAGGTGGATCGCGAGCGGATCCGGGCCTTCGTGGCTGGCCGGGAGCGGTTCGCGGACGGGCTGGCGGGGGTCGCCGGCCGCATGGACGGCACGCCGGAGGTGCTGCAGGTCATCGAGCGGCGGCTGCAACGCGGAGCGGAGCCGGCGACCGCGGCAGCCCTCACGACAGGGCCCGCACGATCGCCGGGATGATCGCCCGCAGGGCGCGGCCGCGGTGACTGATCACGGCCTTCACGGCCGGAGGTATCTCGCCGAACGTGCGATGGTATTCCGGCACGATGAACAGCGGGTCGTAGCCGAAGCCGCCGGCGCCGCGCGGCGCCGGCGCGATCATTCCGCCGCACGTGCCCTGCGAGGTGGCCACGATGGTGCCCGTGGGATCGGACAGGGCTGCGTGGCAGGCGTAGTGGGCGGCGCGGTCGCGGCCGCTCCGGCCCGCGAGCCGCTCCAGCAGCAGGGCGTTGTTGCGGTCGTCGACCGTGGCGGTCGAGCCGGGAGGCAGCGGGCCGGAGAACCGGGCGGAACGGACGCCGGGGGCGCCGCCGAGCGCCGGCAGGACGAGGCCGCTGTCCTCCGCCAGCACCCACGCGCCGAGGGCCCGAGCCTGCGCGACGGCCTTGAGCGCGGCGTTCTCCGCGAACGTCTCCCCGGTCTCCTCGACCTCCACCGCGGCGGGCAGCCCCGCCAGCGAGCGGCATTCGATGCCCAGCGGCGCCAGCAGGGCGACCAGTTCGCGGAGCTTGCCGGGGTTGGTGGTGCCGAGGACGAGGCTGGACGCGAGCCGCGACATGTCCGCCCGGCTCACTTGCGGCGCCGCGTCGGCACCCGCGGCACGTCGATCGGCTTCGGATCGACGTCGAGGAGGATGCCGTCGATGATCCGCGGCTCGATCACGCCCGCGGCCAACTTGGCCGGATCGGGGCCGAACTGGGCCACGATCCGGGCGATCTCCGGGTGCACCATGGTCGTCCCGTCCGCCTGCTGCACGGCGAGCTGGCCGATGCTCCCGACGCAGACGATGCTCGAGTCGCGGTCGTGGAACTCCCAGGCCTGCAGGCCCTGCCTGCGGAGCGCATCGGTGAGCCGGTGACTCTTGTCGAACGCCTCCACGAGGGCGTGGTCGCCGTCCGTCTTCGGCCGCAGCGACGGCGCCTTCCAGCCGAGGCTGCGCATCGCGCCGCTGAGTTCCTCGAGGTTCACCAGACCGCCCGACGACGGTGCCTGGCCGTCGCCCACGGACCGCCCGATGACGCCCGAGCCGGTGAAGGTGGCGATGCGGACGGAGTAGCGGGCCGGGCAGTCGAGCAGGCTGTGGGTGACGTCGGCATTCATGCGCTGCACGAACTCATCGACCTCTTGACGGCGAAAGTATTCCTCCTTGAGGAGCGGATTGCGGATCATCATCGCGGCCCGCAGCGGCGCCCGCGTCGCCGGGGCGTTCTTGGCGAGGTGCGGGTTGGCGCCGAGAAACTCCGACACCATGCCCGACTTCGCTCCCTTGCCGCCGAGCGCCTCGGGCTGCAGGGACTTGATCCGCTGCAGCATCTTCTGGGCCCGGTCCTCCTCGGGGGAGGCGAAGTCGCCGACCAGCACGGCGACCTCGACCACCTGCTCCGCATGCTGGTGCCGCATCTTCTTCGGCGTGCCGTCGGGATTGAAGCCGATGCCCTGCTGCTTGCCGGAGTAGTCGAACTCCTTCTCGTGCGTGTAGGCAGTCAGTTTGTTGGTACGTCGTAGTTCCTGCACCAGCCGGCGGGCGTCCTCGCGGGCGGTCTCGCCGCGAAAGGTCGCCGCCAGGACGAGCCACGGGCCGTCCTTCTCCGCCAACGGATGCATCGCCTTGGCGTCGACGTCGGCCGGCGCGAACCAGGAGGTGGGCAGCCAGCCGCTCTGGGCCCGCGCCGAACCCGTGCCGGCCATGGCCACCGCGGCGAGAAGCAACAGACGCAGGCAGGGTCGGAATCGTGATTGAACACGCACGGGGCCGGCTCCTTGGGGGTCCGACGGAGGCACTGGGCAGACTGGGTGGGCCGGGACGTTAGCAGCCCCGTCACGGCGTCGCCAGACGGAATCCATCGGTTGAAAACGGCGTTTCACAGGGGCCGGGACGGGCTGGCACGGGCCCTGCTCCGGGAACCCCCCCTTGCGACTGACTGCACTCCGCCGCAGAATCTCATGCTCGTTGGTCATCAACCCTTCCCCGCCGCTCCGGGAGCCACCGATCGTGGACCAAAATCCCTACCTCTCCCCGTCCGCGCCCCCCGCGGTGCCCGACGCCGCGTCGGCGGGGCGGCCGGCGTCGCTGACCGTCTTCGGGATCCTCAACATCCTGTTCGGCGTCCTCGGCATCTGCGGCACTGCCGGCGGGGTGCTGCCGTTCGTCATGGAAATCCCCAGCGATCCGGCGATCCCCAATCCGATGCTCGACCTGATCAAGTCCAACGCCACCTATCGGACGTTTCTCATCGTGTCGCTGGTGCTCGGTGCCATCGTCGCGGCGCTGGTGCTCGCCGGCGGCATCGGCCTGCTCCTTTCCAAGGCCTGGGGCCGCACCCTGTCAATCGTCTACGGCTGGTACTCGATCGTGGCCGCGATCGTGGGCATGGGGGTGAACTGGTACGTGATGCAACCGCTGCTGGCCAAGATGCAGGAGGGCGGCGGACCGGGGCAGGTCGCGGTCACCGCGGGCATCGTCGGCGGACTGATCGGCGGCTGCGTCGGCATGATCTACCCGATCGTGCTCCTCGTGTTCATGAACCGGCCGGCGATCCGTCACGCAGTCGGGGCGTCCCGCGGTCGGTGAAGGGGCCGGGGCCTGCACGGCCGGCGAGCGACGACCCGATGGCCGAGCCATTCGACCTGCCGCCGGCCGCCGACGAGGGCAATCCCTTCGCCCCGCCCCGGTCCACGCGCACGATGCCGGCACGGGGTGGCGTGACGGACGTGACGCTGCCGGGTCCGATGGCAGGCAGCCTCGTCGGCCACGTCGTGCCGGTCGCGATCCTTATGATCATCCAGGGGGCGCTCGAGCTCGTCATGGGCATCGTCTGGCTCAGCCTCGTCGTGGTCGTGCCGGCGCTGATCGCCGACATGCCGGGCGGCAAGGGCGTGCCGCCGCCGGCGACGTTGCAGACGATGCTTGCCGTCGTCTACGGCGTGATGGCGGCCGGAGGCGTGATCGCCGGCCCGCTGCACGTGGCCGCCGGCATCTCCGGCCTCCGCTATCGACGCCGGAAGCTGGGAATGGTCGCGCTGATCGCGGGCCTGGCGAGCGCATCGACGATCTACTGCGCACCGACCGCGATCGGCCTGGCGATCTACGGCATGATCACCTACTGCAATCCCACCGTCGTGGCCGCCTTCGCCCTCGGTGACGCGGGCGTGCCTCCGGCCGACATCCGGGCCCGCTTCCGCGCCTGACTCGGGAGAGGCAAAAGGTGTCAGCCACCTTTTGCCGGTCGCCGAAGGCGACACGGCCCCGGCCAGAGGCCGGGGTCTGCAGACAAAAGGTGGCTGACACCTTTTTCGTTGTGCGGCGTTCGATCACGACACCGGCCCGGGGGGTTACAATCCGCCCGCACCCCTCCCCGGCGAATCGACACCGGTCAGCGCATGCCCTCCCCCGCGTTCACGCCGCTCGACACGACGCTCCGGCTCGTGAGCCCCGAGAACATCGCCTTCGAGTTCCGGCTGGCGGGACCGGCCTTGCGGTGCGCCGCGTTCGTCATCGACGTCCTCGTGATCGTCGCCGTCGGCATCGCGCTCTTCATTCCATTCATGCTGGCGGGCTTCATCGGGCAACTGTTCCTGGGCTTCTATCTCGTCGCCCTGTTCTTCCTCTGGTGGGGCTACGGCGCCGCCATGGAGACGTTCAACAACGGCCAGACGCTCGGCAAGCTCGCCCTCGGCCTGCGGACGGTGTCGCAGACCGGGCTGTCGATCAACATCGCGCAGGCGATCCTGCGCAATCTCATCCGGGTGATCGACGTCGCTCCGCCGTTCTATCCGGGCATCGTGGCCATGGCCTGCACCCGGCGGCTGCAGCGGCTCGGCGATCTGGCCGCGGGAACCGTGGTGGTGATCGACAGGCGCTGGCGGCCGCCGCCGCCAGCGCTGACCGACGGGGGGATCAACTTCATGGCCGATGTCGTGCCCCCCGGCTTTCACCCCGATCCCGTGCTCGCCGCGGCGCTGGCCGACTACGTCGCCCGCCGGCCGATGCTCTCCCCGGCCCGGCGCCACGAGCTGGCGGCCATTCCCGCCGCCCGGCTCTGCGCCGCCTGGGAGATCCCGCCGGTGGCCGACGCCGACTCCCTGCTCTCGGCCGTCTACGACCGGACGCTGAGCGGAGACGAGGCATGAGCGTCGCGCGGCTGATCGCCGAGCGGTCCCCCGACTGGGCGGCACTGGCCGACGACGTCGCCTGGCTGCGCGGCCGCGTGGGCCGGCGGATCGACGCCGCGCGGGCGGCCGCCTTCGCCCGGCGTTACCGGGCCGCCTGCAGCGACCTCGCGCTGGCCGAGGCGCTGCGGTTTCCGCCGGCGACCCGCGAGCACCTCCAGCAGCTCGTCGCCGACGCCCACACGCAGCTCTACCGCATCGAGTCGTTCAGCCTCCTCGGCTGGCTGCGATCGCTCGTCGTGGACGTGCCGCGTCGGGTGGTCACCGACCCCTGCTTCTGGATCGCGCTGGCGACGTTCTGGGCGATCTTCCTCGGCTCCCTCGGTGCCGCCGCGACCCGGCCCGGCTTCGCCGCGCAGGTGGCGGGGGAAGATCAGCTCGACAAGGTCGAGGAGATGTACTCACAGAAGCTCGACGACGAGAAATTCGCCGCCGACCGGTCGATCATGGCCGGGTTCTACGTGTTCAACAACGCCGGCATCGGCCTGCGCTGCTTTGCCGGCGGCGTCCTCTGCGGCGTCGGCAGCCTCGTCGTGCTCGCCTTCAACGCCCTGTTCCTCGGGACGATCTTCGGCCACATGCTCGTCGCGCCGCAGGCCGGCAACTTCACGGATTTCGTCACCGCCCACGCCCCCTTCGAGCTCAGCGCCGTCGTGATCTCGGCCGCGGCCGGGCTTCGGCTCGGCTGGTCGATCCTTGACACCCAGGGACGGAGCCGGATGGCCGCCCTGCGGCACTCGGCCGCCGAGGCGCTGGAGGTGGCCGGGCTGGCGACCGTCCTGTTCATCCTCGCCGCCTTCATCGAGGGCTTCGTCTCCCCGTCCGCGCTCCCCTACGAGGTCAAGGCGACGGTCGCCCTGTTCACGGCCGCGCTGCTGGTCGGCTACTTCGCCCTGCCGTTTCTCCCCTCCTGGCAGGCCGCCGCGACCCAATCAGCCCGGCCGGGCGGCGGGGACCATGGCGCCGCCCGGCAGGCCGCGGAGGCCCGCGCATGAGGCTCGACCGGGTGCAGGTGGCCGTGCGGCCGCGCGGGATCCTCGAGTGCCTCGACCTCGCCCTGCTCGTCTGCGGACGGCGGCCGCTCGGCCTGCTCGTGGCCGCGGCTGCCGGCGCAGTGCCGATGATCCTCCTCAATCGCCTGATCTTCGCCGGCACGGAGTCGGATGGCGCACTGCCGCTGCTCGGCATCGTGACGGCCCTGGAGATGCCCTGGGCGGCGGCGCCGCTGACCTTGTATCTCGGCCAGGTGATGTTCGCCGAGCGATTCACCGTCTCCTCGCTGCGGCACTGCCTGCGGGCCTTCGGCGGGGCGCTGTGGCCGCAGTTCCTCTTCCAGACGGTGTTTCGCGGTCTTGCGTTCCTGACCTGCCTCGGCGGGCCGGTCTGGCTGGCGCTCGCCTTCTTCATGGGCCCCGTCATCTTTCTGGAACGGGGCCGCTGGACCGCCACCTCGAGCCGCTGCATGGCCCTCAGCCAGTCCGAGATGGACAGGATCCCGCTCCTGTTGGTCCTCGACGCCCTGCTGCTCGGCATCGGCTGGTTCGTGGTCGCCCAGATGCTCGGGGCGTTCACGTCGCTGTGGCAGGGGGCGGCGCTTGGCAAGGTGCTCGAAGCCGCCATCGATCCCTTCGCCGAGGATGGCGAGGCGGCGCTGGCCGCCGTCGCGGTCTTCGTCTCCTGGCAGAGCCAGATCGCCTTCTGGATGGCCGCCTCGGCCGTGACGATCGTCCGCTTCTTCACGTATCTCGATGCCCGAATCCGCCACGAGGGCTGGGACGTGGAACTCAAGTTTCGCTCGCCGCGAACCTACGCCGGCCTGCAGCCGGCGGCCCGCGCGGCTGCGGGCGCGGTGTTCGTGGGGCTGGCCCTCGCCGGCGGGGCCAGTGCCGCGCCGGCCGCGGCCAAGGCTGCCCCGGCCGAACCGACCGCCTCCGCGCCCGAGGACCTTGCCCGCGAGGCCCTCGTGAAACAGAAGCCACCCTGGTACGACGCCGACAAGGACGCCTTCCGGCCGATGGTGCGCGTCGAGCCTTCCGTGCCGAGACAGAGGGTCGATACCTCCGCGCTCGCCGGCATCGGCGCGATCGCGAAGTGGACGATGATCACGATCCTCGCGCTCCTCCTCGCCGGAGCGATCTGGCTCGTGGTGCGGCATGGCCTCGACTGGCGGAACGATGCCGGAGGGGAGCGCGCGCCGACGGCGACCGTCCTCGGTGCCGAGGCGCTGGAGGCGCTGCCCGAGGCCGCCCGGCGGCACGACGGCGACCTGCTCGCGGAGGCGGCCCGACTGGCCGCCGCGGGGGACCATGCGACGGCGATGGTGTTCTTCCACGGCTGGCAGCTCGTGCAGCTCCACGGCCGTGGCGTGATCGAGCTTGCCCGCGGCAAGACCAACCGGCGCTATGCCGCGGAGGTCGCGGCCGCGGCGCCCGCGATCTCCGCTCTCTTCCGGCGCTCGAACCGGCTCTTCGAGGATGCCCTCTTCGGCCGCCTGCCGGTGGCCGCCGCGGACTTTGCCCAGGTCTGGGAGCGGCGCGAGGAGTTTCGGCAGCCCGCGATCACGGAGGCCGCGGCATGACCGCCAGGCCGCCACATCCGGCGACGATCACGGTGCCGATCCGCTCGGCCGTGACGGCGATCCTGCTCGCCGCCTGCGCCGCGGGCTGCGACCGGGATCCCGAGACGCGCTACGGCACGCTGCGCGGTGACAGCCTCAACGGCGTGTCGGCGTTCGCGCAGATGCTCCGCGATTCCGGCCGGACGACGAGCACCCGCCGCGCCCTCGGCGAGCGGATGGTCGGCAGGCACGACGTGGCCATCGTGTTCGGCACCGGGAGCGCGGCGCCCCCCGCCGACGCCCGGGACCTGCTCGACCGATTTCTCGACCGTCCCGGCGGCCAGACGGTCGTGTTCGTGATCCGCGACAGCGACGCGGCGATCGACTACTGGCTGGCCGTCGTGGCCACGCAGGGCCTGACGCCGGACAAGGCGACGGCGGCGCACCGCAAGCTGGCAGAGGCGCAGGATGAGCTCGCGAGCAGAGCCGGAGCGTCGTTTCCGGCGGGTACGAGGACGCTGGGCTACGGGCTGTCCGCCCGCAAGAAGCCGGTGACCGCGCCGGGGGAGGTGCGGCTGGCCGACTCGACCGCGGCGCCGCTGTCGGCCCGCTGGCCACGCGCCCGGCGGCTCGAACCACCGGCGGGAGCACGACCGCTGTGGACGCAGGACGGCGAACCGCTGCTCGTCGAGCGCCGCGGCGCCGCCGTGCACGCCATCGCTGACGACGTGTTCGAGCCGGCGGCGGAAGAAGAGGGAGCGACGGACGACGAAGCGCAGGCGGAGCACGCAGCGGAGAGCGACGAGGAGCCACACGGTGCGGCGACCGCCGGCGCATCGCCCGCAGGCTGCGACCGGACGCTGATCCTCGCCTCGGCCGCCCCGCTCCTCAACGGCGGACTCGTCGATCGGGGCAATCGGCGGCTTGCCCGAGAACTCATCGCGCTTCTGCCCGAGGGCTGCCGCGTGGTTGTGGTCGGATCGGAACAGGTCCGCGACAACGACGCGGAGAGCGACCGGCAGCCGTCGATGTGGCGGCTGCTGATGGTCCCGCCGAATCCGTGGATCGCCGCGCAGGCGCTGCTCGCCATGATCCTGTTCTGCTGGTGGAAGGCGCCGATCTTCGGCCGGCCGCGGCGCGAGACCGCGGGCAGGCCGGAGGACTTCGGCCACCACGTGGCCGCCCTGGCGGCGCTGTTGCGCCGCTCGCAGGACGACGACTTTGCCCAGCGCCGGCTGGAGGCCTGGCACCGGCCGGGCGAGCGGACGGAAGCGAAGCCGCCGGGGGGAGCGAACGGCGCGTGAGGCGGGGAACGAACGAGGACGAGACACCGAGGAGGCAGAGACGATGGACATGATCGAAACGATGACGACGGGCCAGATGACGGAACAGGCCGGGGACGCCGCGCGGTTCAACGCGGTCCGCGAGACGATCGAGGCGATCCTCGCCGAGGCGGCGAAGATCTACGTCGGGCAGGAGGAGTTCGTCCGGCTGGCGCTGGCCGCGCTGTTCGCCGGCGGCCACGTCCTCATCGAGAGCGTGCCCGGCCTCGGCAAGACGCTGCTCGTGCGGATTCTCGGCGAGACCCTCGGCTGCAGCTTCGGCCGGATCCAGTTCACCGCCGACCTCATGCCCTCCGACATCACCGGGCAGCCGGTGTTCGACGCCCGGACGCAGGATTTCCGCTTCCGGCCGGGGCCGATCTTCACCCACATCCTCCTCGCCGACGAGATCAACCGCTCCCCCGCCAAGACGCACGCGGCGCTCCTCGAGATCATGCAGGAGGGGCGCGTGACGGTGGACGGCACCACGCACCCGATCGAGCCCCCGTTCCTCGTGCTGGCCACGCAGAACCCGGTCGAGTCGGAGGGCACCTACAACCTGCCCGAGGCCCAGCTCGACCGCTTCCTGTTCAAGCTCGTCGTCGAGTATCCGCGGGCCGAGGAGGAGAACGCCATCCTCCGGCTCCACTGCCGCCCCGAGCGGCTGGAGAAGCAGGTGGAGACGGCGATCCGGCCGCTCCTCGATCCGGCCCGCGTGATCGCCATCCAGGATCTCTGCCGTCAGGTGCGGGTGGACGACCGCGTCATCGCCTACGCCAGCGCCATCGTCCGCCGGACCCGCGACTGGCCGGCGTTCACGCTCGGCGCCAGCCCGCGGGCGGGGATCGCCCTCGTCTCCGGCAGCCGCGTGCTGGCGGCCTTCGCCGGCCGCTCGTACGTCGTCCCCGACGACGTCACCGACCTCGTCCTGCCGGCGCTGCGGCACCGCGTCATCCTCTCCCCCGAGGCGGAGGTGTCCGGCGAGACGACCGACCGGGCCCTGCTCGCGCTCTTGAAGACGATCGAGGTGCCGCGGCTGTGATCGCCCCCACCCCGCGGCTCTGCCGGCTGGCGCTGGCCCCGCTGATCCTGGCGCTGTCGCTGTACGTCGCCCCGGCGGCCTGGCCGGCGGTGCTCGCCTTCGACATTGCGATCCTCGCGGTCGCCCTCGGCGACGCCACGACACTGCCGCGCCGGTCGGCCTTCCGGGCCCGGCGCGAGCTGGGCGGGATCGCCACGCGCGGCATCCGCCACCCGATCGAGATCGTGATCGAGAACGGCTCGCGCCGGGCCCATGACCTGGAGATCCGCGACGACGTCGGCGGCCTGCTCGAGGAACTCGAGCCCCCCCCGCCGCTGCGGATCCTGGGCCGGTCGCGCGGCCGCGTCCGCCATGCGGTGCTGCCGCGCGAGCGGGGCGCGTTCTCGCTCGCGCGGGTGTTCATCCGGTCGCCGAGCCGGCTCGGTCTGTGGCAGGTGCAGCATGCCCTGCCGGCCCGCGACGAGCTCGCCGTCTACCCGGCGCTCGCGCAGATCAGCCGCTATGCGCTTTACGCCCGGCTCAACCGGATGGCGCTGCTCGGCGTGCGCCGGACGCGCCGGGTCGGCACCGACAACGAGTTCGAGCGGCTCCGCGACTACACGCCCGACGACCAGTACAAGGCGATCGACTGGCGGGCCACCTCGCGCCGGCTCCGGCTCACCGTCCGCGACCACCAGACGAACCAGAGCCAGCGGGTCGTGTTCGCCGTCGACTGCGGGCGGATGATGGTCAACCGCACGGACGGCACCTCGATGCTCGATGCGGCCCTCGACGCGGCGCTGACGCTGTCCTACGTCGCGCTCTCCCATCGCGACGAGGCGGGGCTGGTCTGCTTCGCGGACCGGATCCTGCGTTGGGTGCCGCCGCGTGGCGGCCGGCGCCAGCTCGACCGGATGATCGCGGCCTGCCACGACGTGGAGGCCGACCTCGTGGAGAGCCGGTTCGACGAGGCCCTTCTTTACCTGCAGCGGCAGTGCCGGAAGCGAACGCTGATGATCGTGATCACGAACCTCATCGACGACCGGAACGCGACGAGCCTGCGCCGGCACCTGGCGACGACCGTGGGGCGGCACCTGCCGCTGGTGGCCCTGCTCCGCGACCCGGCGCTTTTCGATCCCGTCGTGTTTGATCCGGTGGTGGCGGATTCGGGTGCGGCAAGCCGGCCGGCCGCGTCAGAGGACGGCGCGACCCATGACCGCTACCGGGCCGCGGCCGCCGCCGACATCCTCCTCTGGCGCCGGCAGGTGCTCACCGACCTCCGGCACGACGGCGTCCTCACGCTCGACGTCCACCCCGCGGATCTCACCGCCGCGGCCGTCAACGAATACCTGGCGATCAAGGCCCGGCACCTGCTCTGATCGGGGTTTCGGCTTGGCGCAGGGCCGGCGGATGGCCACGGGCCCGCTGCAAGACAGGGCGAAAAAAATGCCGCCGCGGTGGCGGGCCGCACGAACGGGCGTCAGACTATTTCTCCCTCGCTCCGGCATCGCCTCACCATGATCGCGGCCCACCCCACGACCGATCGTCCGGTTCCCCCGCCGCTGCGGCAGGTCGGCGACGCCCGGCGCGAGCGTCGGCTGGCAATGGGGTTTGCGCTCCTCAGCCTCGGCGTGTTCGCCGTGGCCGTCGTCCTCGATCCCTACGACGATGCCGGCCGGCCCCGCAGCCACGGCACGCACCGCCAGCTCGGTCTGCCCGCCTGCGGCCTGAAGACGCTGACCGGTATCGGCTGCCCGGCCTGCGGCATGACGACCTCGTTCTCGCTGCTCCTCCACGGCGACCCGGCCGCGGCCTGGCAGGCGAACTGGGCCGGCTGCCTCGTGGCCCTGCTCGCGGTCCTGACGACGACCTGGTTGCTGCTCGTGGCCGCGGGCCTGCCGCCGGGCCGGTTCACGACCGACGAGGTGGTCAAGGCGGCGGCCCTGACCGGCACGGCGTTGGCGGCGACGCGCTGGCTGGGGACGCTGATCGCGGCCGGCCTGGCTGCGTTCGGGTGACCAGCCTCGTCTGGTACACTTCCGCTGAATTGGTCCCACCGATCGGCACCGCACCGGAGGGCTGGCCGATGCCCGCGCCCCTTCCCGCCGACGATTCCCGGCCGGGCTGGTTCTTCCGGCTCGACGGGTTCGTGCTCGACATCCACCGCTCGGGCTTCCTTTCCAGCCTGATCGTCCACATCGTCGCCCTGATGGCGCTGGCGACGTTCTGCCTCGGCACCGATCCGGCGGCGCGGCGGGTGGCCTGCGTGGTCGCGTTCGAGGGAAGCGGAGCAGACGCCCTCGACGAGGGAACCTTTGAACTCGCGGCTGACGCGGCCGGCGAACCGGACACCGCCGCGGCCCCGTCCCCCGTCGCGGAGATCGTCGACGCGACGCCGCTCGCCGCCGACATCGCCTTCGACGGCAGCCCCGAATCGCGGGAAGACATCGCCGTCGCATCGGGCAGCACGCTGGCCACGGAACTGGCTTCCGGCGCGGGCAGCGGCAAGGGAGCGGGGAAGGAGCTGGGGGCGGGGACCGCCACGTTCTTCGGCGTCGAGGCCAGGGGAGACGAGTTCGTCTACGTCGTCGACTTCTCCGGCAGCATGGAGGGGCCGCGGATCGCTCAGGCCCGCTACGAACTGCGCACGAGCATCGAGTCGCTCGCCGCGGACGCGTCGTTTTTCGTCGTCCTGTTCAATCACGGCAGCCTGGCGATGCCCGCGCACGGGCTGGTGCGGGCGACGCGGGACAATAAGCAGCGGTACCTCGAGTGGGTCGATCGGCAGCCCGTCGGCGGCGGCACCAATCCGGTCGATGCCCTCGTCGCGGCGGCGCGGCTCAAGCCCGACGCGGTGTTTCTGCTCACTGACGGCGGCTTTGCCGACCCGCGGGCCGCCTTCAGCGTGGTGGCCCGATCGAAGGGGCCGCGGTTCCACACCGTCGCCTTTCACGACAACGTGGGAGAGCAGGTGCTGCGTCGGATCGCCCGCGTGGGACGCGGCACGTACCGCTTTCACGCCCCCTGACCAATTGCAGCAGGCGGTGATCGCGGGCCGCGGTACAGTGATGAAGCTGCGGCGCCGACCGGCGCGGCGGCGGGAATAAGACTGCATGGAGCGGGACACGGCCGACGCGGGCTGGCGATTCGACAACTCCTACGCCCGGCTGCCCGCAGACCTGTTCATGCGGACCGAGCCGGTGCCGGTGCCGGCGCCGGCCCTCGCGATCCTCAACGAGCCGCTGGCTGCGGACCTCGGGCTCGACGCGGCGGTCCTACACGACTCGGGGGCCGCGGCATTCGCGGGCAACGCCCTGCCGCCGGGGGCCGAGCCGATCGCGCAGGCCTATGCCGGTCACCAGTTCGGTCACTTCACGAACCTTGGCGACGGCCGGGCGATCCTCCTCGGCGAGCAGGTCACGGCCGCCGGCCGGCGGCACGACGTCCAGCTCAAGGGGGCGGGCCGCACGCCCTACTCCCGCGGCGGTGACGGCCGGGCGGCGCTGGGGCCGATGCTGCGCGAGTTCATCATCAGCGAGGGGATGCATGCCCTCGGCATCCCCACGACCCGCAGCCTCGCCGTCGCCACCACGGGCGCGGCCGTGCTCCGCGAGGCGCCGCTCGCGGGCGCGGTCCTGACGCGCACCGCCGCCAGCCACATCCGCGTCGGCACGTTCCAGTTCGCGGCGGCCTGCGGCGTGCCCGGCCTGCCGGCGGCGCTCCTCGACCATGCCATCGCCCGCCACGATCTGGAACTCACCACGGCCACGGCCGCCGAACGGCCGCTGGCGTTCCTCGACGCCGTCGTCGGCCGGCAGGCAGCCCTCGTCGCGCAGTGGATGCTCGTCGGCTTCGTGCATGGCGTGATGAACACCGACAACATGGCCGTGTCAGGGGAGACGATCGATTACGGGCCGTGCGCCTTCCTCGACACCTACGACC
Organism: Planctomycetia bacterium; assembly: GCA_014192425.1. Taxonomy (NCBI): domain Bacteria; kingdom Pseudomonadati; phylum Planctomycetota; class Planctomycetia; species Planctomycetia bacterium. The sequence goes on from BJHK01000002.1 coordinate 31,716, forward strand.
CGGCGACGGTGTTCTCATCGATCGACCGCCAGGGCCGCTATGCGTATGCCAACCAGCCGGCGATCGCTCACTGGAACCTCGCCCGGCTCGCGGAGAGCCTCCTGCCACTCCTGCCCGGACCCGAGGAGGCCGCGGTGGAGCGGCTCCGGGCCGTGCTGGAGACGTTCCCAGCGCGGTACGAGCGGCATCTGCACGCCGGGGGACGGGCCAAGCTCGGTCTCGCGACGGAGGAACCGGGCGACGCCGCGCTGTTCACCACGCTCCTCGATCGCATGCAGGCAGCCCGGGCCGACTTCACGGCGACGTTCGCGAGCCTCGCCGGGCTCGCTGCCATACCAGTTGCCAGCGGGGCGATGCCGGCGGCTGACGACTGGCTGGCGGCGTGGCTGCCGCAGTGGCGGGCCCGGCTGGCCCGTGAGCCGGGGCCGCCGGAGGCGATCACGGCGCGGCTGCGCCGGGCGAACCCGGTCGTGATCCCGCGCAACCAGCACGTCGAGGCGGCGCTCGCTGCAGCCGAGGAGGGAGACATGACTCCGTTCCTGCGGCTGCTCGCCGCGGTCCGTGCGCCGGACGCGGAAACGTCGGCGAACGAGCCCTACCGCTCCGGCCCGCCCCCGGGCTGCGGCCCCTACCGGACGTTCTGCGGCACGTAACGGTGCCAGCGCCGATGGCTGCCGCGCGGCCCGACCAACTCCTGCCGCTGCCGGACTTCTCCCTCCCGCCGCATGCCGCTGGCTGCCGAGCCGCTCGAGTCCCGCTGCATGCTCTGCAGGCTCATCGGGTCCGATCCCTCCGGCCCCGCCCCAGTCATGGACGAAGTGACTCCCGGAGCACGAGAGTGAGGACCACACATGCGACGAATGCTGATGATGCTGTTGGCGTTGCTCACAGCAATAGGTGAACTCGCGGCCGACGACGAAGCGGCCCGGAAAAAGAGACTTCCCGAGTTATTGAGGCATGAATAAACCATTCATCGTCTGCCGTCGCATCGCGACGGGGATTTGTCGCCGCTGCTCATGAATCTGCTTTTCATCGGTCACTCGTTCTGCGCGCCGACCGTTCGGGCATCACGCTCGCCGAAACCGTTCTGCTGACGTCCGTGATTCCGGCCCACTACCCCATCCCGGACATTCTTCGCTACAGAGTGAAAGACGTGTGGATGGCCGCGACATACGATCCCGACCAGGAGCGGATCGTGTGCGACAAACAGCCGTTTCGGTCCGTGGCCACTTTTTTGATTGAACCCGGCAAGAGTACATTCGCCGAGCTGGTTATTGATTCGCCGCGTGGCAGCGCAGCGGGACGGCGCCGACCACGCCGGAGGGGGCGCGGAGGCGTTCGCCCGCGGCGGCGGCTACTTGGCCGACCGCAACTCCGGGTCGGCCCGCCATACCCGCCACTTCAACTCGCAGCCCGCGGGGACCATGACCACGATCGGCAGCCGGCTGTTGTAGCGCACGAGCGTCCGCGGGCCGGCGACGAACCGCGGCGCCGGGTTCGTCGGGCCGCCGATGAGTGTATTGGCTGCGTCCTTCAGATCGCCCTCGACGTCGTGGTACGAGAAGCCCCAGCCCTCGATCGTGCGCTCCACGATCCGGCCGCCGAGCCGGTAGGAGTTGATGCCGTCGGTGACCATGGTCCGGCCGACCACGAGTTCCACCTGGAAGTCGTCCTCCGCGCCGCGGTCCTTGTGGGGCAGGAGGATCACCTTCCGCTCCTTCCCGGCGGGGGCCTTGGGGTAGGCGGCCTCGAGGTTCTTGACGGCTCCGTCGTCGATCGCGGCGTCCGCGGACGACGTCGTGTCACCATCGGCCCCGCGCACGCCGGGCGGGGCGAACGCCGACAGGCACAGGCAGAAGACCAGGTGCGAGGCGGGCAGGCGGCAGACGGCGGCCATGGTCGGACTCATGGGGGGCGGGGGGGCGGTTCCGAGATCATACCGCTGCGGGCAATCGCGTCCGCAGCGTCCGGTCAACGTGCGGCGGCGCGGTCCAGTTTCACGCCGATCGCCGTCAGCGAGACCTCGGCCGGAAGCACGCCGGTGTCCAGGTACACGATGGTCAGCCTGGCGTCTCCCTTGGTGAATGACAGCGTGCCGGCCATCGCTTCAGCGACGTGCTCGCCCGCCTTCCACCCGGCGTCTGTGAGGGCGGTTCCCAGCGGCTTGGCCTGCCCGGCGGCGACGGTCATGGTGATCTCGCCTTCCCGCATGGTCACATCCTTGGCCGTTGGGGGAATGGCGATCGCCTCCGTCGGCAGCGTGGTTGGCTTAGACGCGAGCAGTTTCTGGGCGGCCGCTTTTTCCCGCTGCGTCTTCGCCTCGAGTTCCGGTGCCGTGGCGAGCGCGAGTTCCCCCCGCGTCTGCCCTTCGAACTCGTGCATGGTCAAGGTGAGCATGTCATTGGCCGAATTGCGGAAGATCATCACCGAGTTGTTGTCTTCCTTGACCGGTTCCTTGAGCGTCGCTTTCCAGCCGAGGGGTTGCAGGGCTTTCTGATAGGCCGCCACGGTGTCGGTGATCGAAACGGGCGTGTCGAAGGACAACGTCCTGGTGACATCCGCGTATTGCAGTCGGCTCGCCTGGGGCGGTGCGGGCAGATCGACGGACATCATCTGCGTGCTGTAGCTGATGGACGTCTTCTCATCCGGCGGCGCCGTCCTCGCGACATACGCCGTCAGGAGCACCGCGTTGTGCTTGTAGTTCCGCGCGGCGCCTGCGGAACCGTGCGGTTGCCAGCCGAGCTTGGACAGCAGTCCCGCAATCGCCTCCGTGGTCTTGTCCGGTGCGGCAGGAGTGAAGTACATCACGCTGGCCGGGCCGGCGAAGGAGACTTTCGCACCCGCCGGGACCGGAAGCTTTCCCAGGTCGACGTTGCCGTGTGCGATCAGGGACACGTTGGCCGTTCCCGGCTGGGCGTTGAACGTCGACAATGACAACAAAAAAGTTCCCTTGCGATACGTGCCGCTGCTCGATTCCTTGCCGAGATACCCGCCCGGCAGCTCTTTCCATTGAGCCGCCGCAAGGGCTTTCTGCTGGAATGCGAACGCGGTCTGCGCGTCGCCGCCGACTTCGTACGACAACCCGGCGCGCTGCCGCTGCGGATCTTTCACGCCGGGCGGGACTGGCCACGTCGTGCCGTTCCACACCGCCGCCGCCTGCTCCACTGTCGCCGGCGCTTCCGCGGCCGCCCCGACGTTTGCCGCCGCGGTCCAGGCGACGATTCCAAGCAGCCCCCACTTCGTCCACGATCCGGTCTTTACCATGCTGCGCTCCTTCGCCTGCCGAGCCGTTTGCCGAGAACGAACAATCCGTGCGATCCCGCACAGTCGCCCCAGTCTGAAGCGGCGCAGAGGATAGCCCGGTCAGTGGCGGTCCTGCAATCATGCACCGGCCGACGAGCGGTGCGTGATCCGCCGGCCCGCGGCGCCGATGGCTGCCGAGCCGCTCGAGTCCCGCTGCATGCTCGCCAGGCTCACGGACTCGGCGCCGGTAACGTTTCCCGAATCGCCCCTGCTCACGCAGTACCGGATCATGTTCACGGCCCTCCGCGGGTGCGTATGGCTCAGACCCAGCAAAACTGGGCAAACTGCCACATTCTCCAGATTTGGTGGCTGGCACCTTTTTACCGGATGACGCCGGGAGTATGATCTTGGCTTTGTTGCAGCCGCAGCTCGAGGTTGCGGCACCGTTGCCTCACGGTCTGTCGTCATGCGCTGTCATCTGGTCGTCGCACTGCTCCTGGTGGGTGGCATCCTCGCCGCCGGCAGTGCGGCGGAGCCGGTGCGGCATCAGGAACTCCGCGAACTCTCCGTCGCGCAGGCGAAAAAAATCGTCGACGACTGTCGCGGCAAGGGCTACATCTACCTCTATGCGCTGGAATCGCTGTCACCCGGTGCGGCCGCCGAGCTCGCCCGGCACCGCGAGTTCCTCACCATCGGCACCCTGCGCACCCTGTCCCCCGAGACGGCGGAAGCCCTTGCCCCATTCGCCGGCCGGCTGAACCTCGACGGCATCGAGGAGCTTTCCGACGCGGCGGCTGCCGGCCTCGGCCGCTGCCGCGCCGTGTCGCTCTCGCTGCCGCGGCTGGCCACGGTGTCGACCCGCGGTCAGGACAGCCTCGCCACGGCTTTCGCAGCGCTCGGCCTGCCGGCGCTGCGCACGCTCACCAGCGGCCCGCTCGCGGAGCGGCTCGTCGCCGCCAAACAGGTCCCGGCGGGACTGGTCGAGGTGTCGGCCGACGCCGCCTCCGCGCTCGCCAAGCTGCCGGGAAACATCCAGCTCGACACCCTGCAGGCCCTCACCCCTGAGGTCGCGGCGATTCTGGCCGACAGGCCGAGCGGCGGCCTTTCCCTCCGCGGCCTGCGGACGCTCGCGCCCGACGTCGCCACGGCCCTCGTACGCACACCCGGCCCGCTCGGCATCGACGGGCTGGAGTCGGTCTCGGCGGAGGTCGCGGAGATTCTCGCCCCCCGGGCCGGCGGGCTTTCGTTGGCCGGGCTGCGCGAGGTGCAGCACCCAGCGCTCATGGACCGGCTCCTGAAGCGGGACGGCCTGCGCGGCGTGCGCATGTTGCCGGACGAGGTCTTCGCGGCCATTGCCGCCATGCAAGGCGACCGCACCCTCGACGGCCTGACGACTCTCAGCGACGCCCAGGCCGAACTCCTCGGCCGCCACGAGGGCAAGTTGTCGCTCAACGGTGTCACCGCCCTCTCCGACGAGGCGGCCCGTTCCCTGCTCCGCCACAGTGGCCCACTGCAGCTGACGGGGCTCCGCGACGTGTCCGCCGAGACGCTCGACCTGATCCTGCGGCACGAGCATCTCGGCCCCTCCTGGACGGCCAGCCTGCGATCACTGTCGCCGAAACTGGCCCGTGCACTCGTGGCAAGCCAGCACTGGGACGGCAACCTTTTCGGCGTCACCGCGTTCGAGTCCCGGGACTCCGTCGAGATCGCGGAGATCCTCTCCAGGCGACAGGGACCGCTCCGACTGCCGCGCCTGAAACGGGTGTCGCCGCGGACCCTGTCCGCGCTCCTCGACGCGCACGACGTGGAAGTCCCGCTCTTCCAGTCGCTCGACCTGATCCCGGAACCCGACGGCGGCCCGAACGACGACTTCGTCGTGCCGAAGTCGGTCGAAGAGCGGCAGAACCGGGGCGAACCGTAGCGGCCGATATCGGCCGCAGAGAACGTCCGGCGATCGGGGCACTGCGAACCCCGAACCGTCGGTGGCGATGTCGACTACCGGATGACGCCGGGAGTATGATCTTGGCTTTGTTGCAGCCGCAGCTCGACGTTGCGGCACCGTTGCCTCACGGTCTGTCGTCATGCGCTGTCATCTGGTCGTCGCACTGCTCCTGGTGGGTGGCATCCTCGCCGCCGGCAGTGCGGCGGAGCCGGTGCGGCATCAGGAACTCCGCGAACTCTCCGTCGCGCAGGCGAAAAAAATCGTCGACGACTGTCGCGGCAAGGGCTACATCTACCTCTATGCGCTGGAATCGCTGTCACCCGGTGCGGCCGCCGAGCTCGCCCGGCACCGCGAGTTCCTCACCATCGGCACCCTGCGCACCCTGTCCCCCGAGACGGCGGAAGCCCTTGCCCCATTCGCCGGCCGGCTGAACCTCGACGGCATCGAGGAGCTTTCCGACGCGGCGGCTGCCGGCCTCGGCCGCTGCCGCGCCGTGTCGCTCTCGCTGCCGCGGCTGGCCACGGTGTCGACCCGCGGTCAGGACAGCCTCGCCACGGCTTTCGCAGCGCTCGGCCTGCCGGCGCTGCGCACGCTCACCAGCGCCCCGCTCGCGGAGCGGCTCGTCGCCGCCAAACAGGTCCCGGCGGGACTGGTCGAGGTGTCGGCCGACGCCGCCCGCGCGCTCGCCAAGCTGCCGGGAAACATCCAGCTCGACACCCTGCAGGCCCTGCCCCCTGAGGTCGCGGCGATTCTGGCCGACAGGCCGAGCGGCGGCCTTTCCCTCCGCGGCCTGCGGACGCTCGCGCCCGACGTCGCCACGGCCCTCGTACGCACACCCGGCCCGCTGGTGCTCGACGGCGTGGAGACGGTCTCGGACGACGTCGCCGAGATCCTCGCCGCCCGGGCCGTTGCCGAGATCCTCGCCGCACGGGCCGGCGGCCTCTCCCTGGCCGGGCTTCGCGACGTGCCGCATCCCGCCCTGCTGAAGCAGCTCCTGCAAACCAACGGCCTGCGGGCGGCCCGGTCCCTCCCGGACGCGGCGTTCGCGGCGATCGCTGCCAGCAGCGGCGACCGCACCCTCGACGGCCTGACGGCGCTCACGGCGGCGCAGGCGGAAATGCTCGGCCGCCACGAGGGGCCGCTGTCGCTGGCGGGCATCACCGCGCTCTCCGACGAGGCCGCCCGCGGCCTGCTGCGGCATCGCGGCCCGTTGCACCTTCCCAACCTGACCGATTTCTCGGCCGCGACGCTGGCTGCGATCATGCAGCACGACCAGATGGGGCAGCGCTGGATTCACGAACTGCAGTCCCTTGGCGGGCCGAGCGCCCGACTGATCGCGACCACGACCCATGCCGGGCTGGCGTTCAACTCACTCAAGACGCTGTCGCCGGAGGCCGCGCGAGGACTGGCGGCATACCGCGGGCAAATGCTCGGCCTCGATGGCCTGACCACGCTCGACGGCGACACCGCTGCCGCCCTGGCGGAGTTCGCGGGGCAGACGCTCGCCCTCAACAACGTCGAGCAGGTGCCACCCGCCGTCGCCGCCGCCCTGGCAAAGAGCCGGGCGAACCAACTGCAGGTCAACGCCTGGTACACCTCCCTCGACCGCAACGCCTTTCTGACTCCCGAATTCGCCAGCCTCGTCCGCAAGTGTGTCGCCTCCGGCCAGCCCCTCCAGTTGAAGGACCTGGCCACGCTCGACGGACCCGACGGCATCGCGGTCGCCCGCGTCCTCGCCACGATGCCGGGGCCATTGGCCCTGCACGGGCTGACGACGGTGTCCACCGAGGTGGCCGCCGCCTTGGCGGAGTACAAGGGGCCGGCCCTGTCGCTCGCCGGCCTGACCTCGCTACCGGCAGAGACGGCGGCGGCCCTGGCAAGGTGCCGAACGTGGGATGGAAATCTCGCCACCCTGCGCACCCTTCCCGTCGAGACGGCACGGGCGCTGGCAGGGCACCGCGGTCAACAGCTCGTGCTCGCCGGCCTGACGACGATCACGCCGGAGGCGATCGAGGCCTTGGCGGCATACGACGGGGGGCGACTGTACCTCCGGATCCAGCCGCTCACGCCCGACCTGGTCCGGACACTGGCGGCCTGCAAGGCGTGGCAGCCGACGACCGAAACGCTCGCGACGCTGACGACCGACGCCGCGCGGGTGCTCAGCGACATGCCGCAGTGGAACGGCAACCTGCAAGGCATCACCGCCATCGATACGCCCGACGCGGTCGAGATCGCCAGGATCCTCGCCCGCCGCCGGGGGCCGGTGTCCCTGCCCGGCCTGAAGCGGATCTCACCCCGGACGCTCCTCGCCCTGATCGAAAAGGAAGACGTGTTCGTGCCGCTGGTCGAGTCGCTCGAACTGATCCCGGAACCCGACGGTAGCCCGACCGACGACATCGTGCTGCCGGAGAGGTTCCTGGAGCGGCAGGAGCAGCAGCGGCAGCAGCAGCAGGGCACAACAAGAAGATGAGTACGACCTCGCGACGACCGACGCCGAAGGGCGGGCCCGGCTGGCCCGTGGTGCTGGCCGCGTCGCTTGCAGCCGCGGTCGTCGCCGGGCCACCGCTCCTCCTGCTTCGCTATCGGGAGACGCGCCTGGCCGCCGTCTCGACACCCGAGGCGCGGGCGGTGTGGGATGCGTTTCGCGAGGAGATGCGTCGGCAGTCGGGGGAGGCCGGGCCCGTCAAGCACAAGGTGCCGAAGAGCGTGGAGCCGCCCGAACTCGTCTGGCTGCGCGACTACACGCCACTGGCGATCACGGCCTGGCTGCTGCTCAGCGGCTGTCTCGCCACGGCCGTGGTGTGGTTCGTGTGGGGGGCGAGCCGCGGTGCCCGACGCTGGGGAGACGGTGCCGCGGATGCCACCGCGCCGGCCAGGCCGGCACAGGCCGCCGGATCGTCTACCGTCAGCGGCCGAGAATAGCCCGGCCCGTGACGGCCACGACGACGAAGAGAATCAGCGAAATTGCCAGGACGCCGACGAAGGAAAACACGCTCGCTACCCGCTGTGCTACGAAAGGTGACATGCCGGACGGTCCGGCCCGGTGAAATGGTAGCAGGCGAACCGCACCCGGTCGGAGAGGACTTTTTTCGGGCCGGGCCGCGCCGGTTCAGGAGCCGGAACGCCCGAACAAGTCCTCGGACACCGCCATCCGGGCGGCCCGCCCCAGGTCGTCCAGCGGCCGGCGCTGGCCGACGGAGTGCCACGGGCCGACGTCCGTCAGCTCCGGCATGATCTCCAGGATCTGCTCGATCAGCATCGTCACCATCCGGCCGACGGGCGTGCCCTCGGTCCGCTCGCGGATCGCGGCCGCGGTCTTCATGAGCTTCACCATCCGTGACCGCTCGAGGACCGGGCCGGAGAGCTGCCCCTCGCCTTCGACGAGCAGTTCCGCGATCGGCACCTCCAGCACTTCCTGCCAGCACTGCAGGTCGGAGAGCCGGAGGTCGCAGTCGGCGCACTCCTGCCGCCGGACCACCGGCAACGACAGGCCGAGCCGGCGGGCGACGTTGCGCAGCGTGACCCCCTGGCTGCGCCGGACCTCCGCGATCCGGTGGTAGGCCGCCCGGCGCTGCGTCCTGTCGCCCGCCATGCCCCCCGCATCGTGGGCGGCGCGGGACACGTCGGAGTGCTCGACATCCGCGACGGCGAGCGGGTCGCCGAAATCGTCCTCGTCGTCCTCGCGGCAGTCGCGGTCGCAGTGTACGGTCGCCATCGTCAACTCCTCGCTCTCGAAGCTGTGGAAGGAACGGTCCGAAACCCGATCAGCCCGCGCCGGCGCGGCGCGCACGGGGAGCGCGGCGAACCGAAGGGAAAACGCGAACCAGGAAACATCCCCGCGCGTGTCGCGCCCGGCGCCGGCCGGTCTCCTCTGCCGCCCGTCCGCCGGATCGCCCCGTGCCGGTTCCGGCCAGCCGCCTCGGGCGGCGGCCGGTTCGTGTCACGGTGCATGCATTACGCAACCGGTTCGTGGATCGTTCGCCCGGGAGAGAAAATTTTTCGCCAGCCCCCGTTCCCCGGTAGCCTCTCCATCCATGCGGCCCACGGTGGCCGGCTTCGCGACGCGGGAGGTTCACCATGGCGAGCGGCTCCGACCCCGGGCCCGCCCCGGTTCCCCAGGGCTACGACGATCTCCGCCTGCGCGTGGCCTGGGTGTCGCTCCCCGGCAGGGGACGCGTGCTCGTGCGCGGCCGCGACGCGGTCACCTTCGTCGATCATTTTACGACGGCCGCCGTCACCAGGCTGGCGGCGGGGGAGGGCTGCGAGGGTTTCTTCGCAGATGCACGAGGACAGGTCATCGCCCTGGCGAACATCCTGCGCACCGCGGACGGCGTCGTCATCGACGTCGGCGCGGGCCTCGGCCCGCTGCTCACCGCGCACCTCGAGCATTACCACATCCGCGAGGCGGTCGAGATCGAGGACGAGTCGGCGGACCGGGCCACGGTCTGCATCACGGGCCCGGTGGCCGCCGGCTGGCTCGCCGCCCACGGCGCCGTGCTGCCGGCAACGCCGCTCGGCCACGTGGCCACGAGCCTCGGCGCGGTGCCGGCGCTCGTGGTGCGCTGCGACCCCTGCGGTCCCGAGGGCTATCTCGCGCAGGTCGCCACAGCGGAGGTGCCGGCGCTGGCCGCGTGGTTCGCGGCGCAGGGTCTGGCCAGGGCATCGCTCGAGGCCTTCGAGGCGGCGCGGATCGAGGAGGGAACGCCGGCACCCGCGGACCTGCCGGAGAAGACGCTGCCGCAGGAGGTGGGGCGTGATGACCGCGCGATCTGCTTCACCAAGGGCTGCTACCTCGGCCAGGAGACCGTCGCCAGGATCGACGCGCTGGGCCACGTCAACCGCCGGCTCGTCGCCCTCGCCACGGATCCGGCGGCCGCCGGCGCCGTTCCGACCGTCGGTGCCGAGATCCGCTCCGGCGGCGACGTCGTCGGCCGCGTCGGGTCGGCCGCCTACTCTCCCCTGCTCGGCACGGGGCTGGCCCTGGCGCTGGTGCGCGACCGCGGGACAGCGGGACCGCTCACGATCGACGGCGCGCCGGCCCGGATCGTGCCGCTCCCCGTCCGCGGCGCTGCCGGGACGATCGCCGCAGCGACCGCCGGGGAAACGCTCCTCGAGACGCGCCGGTTCCGCGTCGTCCGCGTCGTGGAGGACTGCGGCGACGGCACGCGCCGGGATCGTGAGCTGGTGCTGCATCCGGGCAGCGTCGTGGTGCTGCCCTTCGTCACGCCCGAGAGCGTCTGCCTCGTCGAGGTGGTGCGCACGGCGGTCGGCGCCGCGCTCCTGGAACTTCCCGCCGGCACGCTCGACCGGGTCGAGTCGCTCGCCGATGCCGCCGCCCGCGAGCTCGCCGAGGAGACCGGCTACCGGGCCGGCCGGCTCCATGCCGCCGGGGCGTTCTGGATGTCGCCGGGAATCCTCCGCGAACGGATGCATCTGTTCGTGGCGGAAGACCTGACGCCCGGACCGCAGGCGCTCGAGCCGGGGGAGCGGATCCGCACGCGACTCGTCGCCTGGGACGACGCCGTGGCCATGTGCCTGGATGGGCGGATCGAGGACGCCAAGACGATCGCCGGCATCCTCCTGGTCGCCGCCCGGCGCGGCCGGGCCTGATCGCCGCCCTGATCAGGAAGGTTCCGCCGCGCGACCGGCGGGCTTGCGATCGACCACGAAGAGGATTCCCCCGAGCAGGCCGATGACGACGGTGCTCAGGCTCCACAGCAGGCCAACCGCAAAGCCCTTGTCGGGCGACACGCCATAATATTGGGCGAGCAGCGACTGCACGACGGTCTCCCTCACCCCCATCCCGCCGATGCTCACGGGAAGCACCGTCAGCAGGGCGACGAGCGGCACGACCGTGAACCAGACCACGGGGCCGAGTTCGACGCCCACCGTCCGGGCCATCAGACCCACGACGAGTGACCCACCCATCTGCACGACGAAGCTCCAGCCGATCGCGTTGACGAGAAGCATGGGCCGTTCCTGATACGGCAACAGCCGGGCGATGAACTGCCGGGCCGCATGCTCCGCCGGGAGCAGGCCGAGGATCCGATCGAGGCACCGGGTCCCGACCCAGAATCCGGCCAGCACCGCGGCCAGCACGGCCGTCCCGACCGCCGCCACCGACAGCGGCGAAAGCGACGTGCGGCTGGCAGCGAGCGCCGTCACGGTGAGCACGCCGAGTGCCGCCAGTCCCGTGAGCCGATCGGCGAGGATCGAGCAGCCGGCCAGCAGCCGGCGCGACGTCGAGTCGCCGACGCGATAGGCCTTGACGACGTCGCCGCCGATCGCCGACGGAAGACAGAGGTTGAAGAACATTCCCTCGAAAAACCGCCAGATGAAGAACCGGCGCGGCCGGTCGAAACCCAGCGGCCGAGCCAGCGCCGCCCAGCGCATGCCGGCGACGGCCTGCACGGCCGCACTGCCGACGATCCCGGCGATCCACCAGCCCCACTGACCGGAGGCGAACTGCTGACCGACCTTGGTCCATTCCACACCGCGCACGGCGTAGGCCATGAGGCCGGCCGTGACGGCGGTCCGGACGAACGGCGACACCCAGGAGGGAATCCGTCTACGGGCGGAGTCGCCGTCCGGGGTGGCGGAAAGTGGATCGTTGCCCGTCATGCGTTTCTGCGCGTCTGATCCGCCCGATGCCGTTGCCGACACGTCGATGGAGCCCGCCTGGTGGAGTGGAAATCAAAACAGGGTACCCTACACGAAAACACCTCGTCACTCCCAGCCGACGTGGTGCCGGCCCCGGATGCCCGCGTTGATGTGGTTCACCGACTTTCCCTGGGCCGACGCCGGCGCCGTGGCCTTCGCGTTCGTCGTCGGGGCGATGCTCGGCAGTTTCCTCAACGTCGTCGCCCACCGCGTCCCGGTCGGCGAATCGGTCGTCTTCGGCCGCAGCCGCTGCCCGCACTGCCGGGCACCGGTCCGGCCGCGGGACAACGTGCCGATCCTGTCCTGGCTCCTGCTGCGCGGCCGATGCCGCGACTGCGGCGGCCCGATCGCGCCGCGGTACGCCATCGTCGAGGCGGCCTGCGGGGGGCTCGTGGCGCTGATCGTGGCGGCCGATCTTGCCGCCGGCACCGGCCTCGAAGGGATCCTCGAAGGGAATCTCGAAGGGGGTGATCATCGGACCGCGGTCCGCGTCGTCCTCCACGTGTGGCTCGTGACCACGCTCCTTTCCTGGGGGTTGCTGGCGGCCACCGGCCGGCCGGTCGGCACGCGGACCTGGCTGTGCGCGATGCTCATCGCGGCCTGCGGCGCGCTGGTGGCGGCGCTGCCCGATGCGAACCTGTGGCGGGCCCTGTCCGATCGCCGGGAGCTGCTGTCTCGAATCGCAGTTCCCGGACCGGCCGTGGCCAGACTGGTCGGTAGCGGGGTGGGATGGCTGATCGGCAGCCGTCTCGGCGTCCCTGGCACGGAGCGGGCCATGGCGCTGGCGGCGTTCGCGTGCGGCTGGCAGGCGGTGCCGATCCTGACGGTCGTGACGCTGCTCCTCCAACGGGGATGCAGCTGGGCCACGGGGTGCCGGTGGCCCGGACAGTCGCGACGCCCGGCCGACGTGGCCGGCGAGAATGACGCGGATGTCGTGCGGTCGTTGTCCGTGCCTGTGGCTGTCGTCGTGGCGGTCGTTGTGGCGGTCGCCTGCGGCACGGCGACGTCCGACTAATCGGCGATTTTCGACCACGACCCGGCATCCCCTTGCCACGAGCGTTATATTGGAGGTGAGGTGGTTCGAATCGCCTGAGCGGACTTCGCTGGCCCATCCCGGAAGCGCGTCGTGAGTGTTCCTGTTCTCAATCCGTCGGGAATGCCGCCCGCCGCAGTGTCCGGCCCGGGCAAGGCGGTTCGTGCGCCCCTGGCCGACGACGACGAGGGGCTGATCGAGGGCATACAGCGCCGCTGTCGGGAGTGGATCGCCGACCTGAGACGGCCCGACGGACGGCTGGCGTGGTCGATTATCGGCGGCATGACGGCGCTGCTCGTCTACAGCTACTGGCCCGGCCTGCTCAACGCCCAATCGAGCTGGAGCGATCCCCAGTACTCCCACGGCTGGCTCGTGCCGGTATTCGCCGTGGCGCTCCTTTTCTGGTGGCGTGAGCCGGTGGAGCCGGTCACGGCTTCGGCCCGGCTCGCCGGGCTCGGCATGCTCCTCGCCACGTTCGCCCTCCGGCTGGCCGTCGCCCGCTACAAGATCGTGACGATCGACATGTACACGTTCGTGCCCGCGCTGGCGGCGGTGTTCCTGCTGGCTGGCGGCTGGCGCACGTTTCGCTGGTCGTGGGCGCCGATCGCGTTCCTGATCTTCATGTTCCCGCTCCCCGACGAGGCGACCCGCTACCTGCTCAGTCCGCTGCAGACGCTGGCCACGATGGTCAGCACCACCACCCTGCAGACGCTCGGCCTGGACGCCTGGCGGTCGGGCAACATCATCGATGTCGGCGGGCACCGCCTCAACGTGGTGGATGCCTGTGCCGGGCTCCGTATGCTCACGATTTTCGTCGCGCTCTCCGTGGCGCTGGTCCTCGTCGGCGGACGCGAGTGGTGGGAGAACGCGGTCGTGATGGCCAGCGCCGTGCCGATCGCCTTGTTGGTCAATGCCATCCGGATCACGACGGCCGGCATCCTCCACGTCTACGCCACCGAGGACTTCGCCGCGTCGTTCCACGACAGCGCGATCGCCGGGGCCATCATGATGGTGCTCGCGCTGGCGATGCTGTTCGGCCTGCAGCAACTGCTGGCCAGCCTATTCGTGACCGAGGACGCGACGCCGGCCCTGCTCCCGGCGGCCCCCCGCGGCACCGGTGCCGCCCCGGACCGGCGGATTTCCCGGGCAAACAACGGGGGTTTTCCCGCGTTGACGCCTCCGGGAAATGCCGGGAAATATGGGCTAGACTAATGACAGGTGCCGTGGTGACGCGATTTCGCGGGCGATGTCTGGGCACGGGCTGATCGAGTGACGTTCGGCGGAGAGAAGGACAGGACGGGGTTATGAGCGATGGAGTGACCGGTGCCGAGACGCCTTCGGCGGCCGCACTGCAGCCGAGTTCTTCCGGCGGCATGCTCGCGCCGATTCGCGAATCGACCGGCCTGGGGCCGGTCGTCGCCGGCCCCGTCGCGCCCTTCGGGGCAAACGACCCGCTCGCCGGGGGCATCGATTACCGCCGGGCCTGGCACGCCTTCCGCAGGAGCTGGCTGCCGGCGACCACGCTCGGCCTGCTGCTGGCCGGATCGGCGGCGGCCGCCGTCTGGCTGCTCATGCCCGAGGGGCACGAGGCGGTGGCCTGGCTCCGCGTCCGCGACAAGTCGGGCGTGCTCAGCGCTTCCAGCCGCGACAACGCCGAATACGAGTCGTACCGCAAGACGCAGGTGCAGCTGATCAGGAGCCCGCTGGTGCTGATGTCGGCCCTGCGGCAGAGCGGGATCAACTCCCTGAGAACGATCCAGGCCGAGAAGGAGGATCCCGTCGGCTGGTTGCAGGACAATATCCAGGTGACGGCGCCGATGGAGACGGAGGTCGTCCAGGTGCGGCTGCGCGGCAGGCGGGCCGACGAGGTGGCCACGATCGTCAACGCCGTGACGAAGGCCTACCTGACCGACATCGTCAACAAGGAGAAGGCCGCGAGACTCAGCGAGCGTGACATGCTGCAGCGCCAGTACAAGGACCGCCTGGCCGAGCTGCGCAAGGCCCAGCAGGAGTACGACAACCTGGCGCGGACGGTCGGCGCGAGCGACAGTTCCGAGGCGGCCACGCAGAAGGCGCTGCTCCTCGACCACCTCGGCACCCTGCGGCTGCAGGTCACGTCCAGGCAGGCGGATCTTTCCGCCATCGATGCCGAACTGTCGCTGATCGACGCCCGCGAGAAGGGGGAGATCACCGATGCCGATGCCATCCCCGACGAGGTCCTCGACGCCATGCTGGCCCGCGATCCATTGATCGCCGAACTCCGCGACCGTCTCGCGGCCATCGACGAGGCGATGGCCACCCAGGCACAGCGGAGTGCCCGTGGCCGAAACGATCCTGCCGTCCGGCGGCTCGAATCGCAGCGGGCCGGGCTGTCCGAGAAGATCCGGGAGCGAAGCGTCGAACTACGGCCCCAGGTGGCGGCCCAGCTCGCCCTCGACGCGGCGAACCGGCGGCCGGGAGGGGGAAACGACAGCCCCGTGGTGCTGCGCAAGCGGCGCGACATCCTCGCGAACGAGCTGACGGCCGCCAAGAAGGACTTCGAGCAGACGGCGGACGAGGTGCGGCAGCTCGGCCAGGCCAACGCCGACCTGAAGATCCGCGGGCATGAGATCGATCAGCTCGCGGTGGTCACGAAGCAGATGGGCATCGAGCTTGAGTCGTCGGAGCGGGAGATCGCCCAGCCACCACGGGTCGAGCTGCTCGAGGAGGCGAGCACGCCGGAGGGGAACGACCGCACGCTGCGGGCGCTGCTGGCGGCGCTCGCCGGGCTGGCCGGGCTGACGGCCGGCGCCGGCCTCGTCATCGGCATCGACTATCTCCGCGACCGGATCGGCACTGCCGAGGAGGTCGCGCAGCGGGTCGGCGTCCGCGTGGTCGGCACGCTTCCCAGCGTGCGCCGGAAGCGGCCCGATCACGCCGCCGTCGCCGAGAGCGTCGACGGTGTGCGCACGCTCCTTTCCCAGGGCCGCGACCACCCCAAGGTGATCCTCGTCACCAGTGCGGTCGAGCACGAGGGAAAGACCACGTTCGCCTCCCAGCTCGCCGCCAGTCTGGCCCGTTCCGACAAGCGGACGCTCCTCCTCGACGGCGACCTGCGGCACCCCAACGTCCATCTGGCGTTGCAACTCGACCTGCGCAGCGGCCTCCCGGAACTGCTCCGCGGGGAGATCGGCACCGACGAGGCGGTGCAGCCGACGGGCGTCGATGGGCTATTCGCCGTGACCGGTGGGAACTGCGACTACGCGGCGATCATGGCCCTCTCCCGGCCCGACCTGGCGCGGGTCATGAAGGGCTTGAGGGAGTCGTTCGACCACGTGGTCATCGACGCCGGGCCGGTGCTCGCCTTCGCCGACGCCCTGCTGCTCGGGCAGCAGAGCGACGTCGCGATCGTCGCCACCATGCGGGACGTCAGCCGCGTGCCGCACATCGCGGCGGCCATCGATCGGCTGCGTTCGGCCGGCGTGCGGGTTCTGGGCACGGTCGTCAACGGCGTTCAGGGGACCGGCTCGCAGCGCCGGTACGCGGCGGCCTCGGCCTGAGCGAGCCGGTCACGACCGGCCGGCGGAATGACGCGGCCAGGGGGAAGTCGATCATGAAGCCGTCCATTGCCCTCCTGCCCCCCAACGCTCCCGTGCCGCGGGCCGACGAGGCCCCCGCAGCAGCGGCACCGGCGGCCCGCGGCCTGACGCAGGCGCTCGTCGTCGCCGCGGTGCTCCTCGTGGGTGCCGTCACGCTGTTTCAGGGCCTGTGGACCGACCGCTGGATGCAGCGGGCCGACCCGCGCTTGATTCAGAGGGCGGCACGGGCCCTCGAGGAGGGCTTTCCGGAGGCGTTCGGCGACTGGGAGTGGGTCAAGGAGATCGATCCGCAGTCCGATCCGAAGGAACTCGCCAGGGCGGGCGCCGTCGGCCACGTGGCCCGGACCTACCGCAACAACCGCACGAAGGCCGTGATCTCCACGTTCGTCGTCTGCGCGACCCCCTACCACGCCTCCGCCCACACGCCGGACCGCTGCTATCCCGGCGCCGGCTTCGAGATCGCCGAGTCGGAGCATCGGCTGACCGTTCCCCTCAGTGACGGTCGCGAGGCGGAGACCTTCACCGGCACGTTCCGCAAGGACGCCCAGACGCTACGGGTGTTCTGGACCTACGGCCTCCAGCACCGCTGGGTGGCGCCGCAGTTGGCGCGGATCGAGCTCCAGAACGCGGGCGTCGATTCCGTCTACAAGCTGTACGCGATCATCGACGAGACGAAACTCCGGAACTCGCAGTCGCTCGTGGAGTGCAAGGACTTCCTGGCGACGCTCCTGCCCGCCCTCGACGCATCCGTGGCCGAGGCACTCGAGCGCCCCCTCCCCGCAGCCGAGGAACCGCCGGCTCCCGCCGCTGCGGCCGAAGCGACGGACACGGCCGCAAGCCGCTGAACGCCGCGGGCGATTTCGCATTTCGGGGCGGATGCGGTATCGTCCGAGGCTCGTGCGGCGGCTCGGGAACGCAGCCGCGCTCGTCACACCCGGAGGAGAAATCGTGTCGTCACTTCCCAAGCGGGCTTTGATCACGGGGATCACGGGGCAGGATGGCTCCTACCTGGCGGAACTGCTCCTCGACAAGGGCTACGAGGTGCATGGCCTCGTGCGGCGATCGAGCACGTTCGGCACGCAACGGATCGAGCACCTGTACCGCGACATCCACGAGGTGGAGCGGCCGCTGGTGCTGCACCACGGCGACATGGCCGACGGCAACGGCCTGGCGCGACTGATCCGCGAGATCCGCCCCACCGAGGTCTACAACCTCGCCGCCCAGAGCCACGTCCGCGTGAGCTTCGACCAGCCGACCTACACCGCCGACGTGACGGCCGTGGGCACGCTGCGACTCCTGGAGGCGATCCGCGACTTCCAGGACGCCGCCGGCACGGGGATCCGGTTCTACCAGGCCTCGAGCTCGGAGATGTATGGCAAGGTGGTCGAGACGCCGCAGTCGGAGACGACTCCGTTCTACCCGCGGTCTCCCTACGGCGTGGCCAAGCTCTACTCCCACTGGATCACGATCAATTATCGAGAGAGCTACGGACTGCACGGCTCGTGCGGCATTCTCTTCAACCACGAGAGTCCGCGGCGCGGCGAGACGTTCGTGACCCGGAAGATCACCCGGGCGGCCACCCGCATCAAGCTCGGCCTGCAGCAGCAGCTGTACCTCGGCAACCTCGACGCCAAGCGCGACTGGGGCTACGCAGGCGACTACGTCGAGGCGATGTGGCTCATGCTTCAGCAGGACGAACCCGACGACTACGTCGTGTCCACCGACGAGACGCACTCGGTTCGCGAGTTCTGCGAGAAGGTGTTCGGCCAGCTCGGCATGGACTACCGGGACTTCGTCGAGATCGACCCGCGCTACTTCCGTCCGGCGGAGGTGGACCTGCTTCTCGGCTCCTCGGCGAAGGCCCGGCGGAAGCTCGGCTGGCAGCCGCGGGTGTCGTTCGACGAGCTGGTCACCCGGATGGTCGAGTCCGATCTGGAACTGGCCCGCAAGGAGCAGGTCCTGATCGCCGCCGGCCACGACGCGAGCCTGCCGAACCGCTGAACTGAACATCCGCCATGAGCACCGACCTGGGAACGAAGCGGATCACGGTCACGGGGGGAGCGGGGTTCCTCGGCGGCGCCGTCTGCGCGGCCCTGCGCCGCCGCGGCGTGCCCCCCGATCGGCTCTTCGTGCCGCGGCGCCGCGACTTCGACCTGACCCGCGAGGCCGACGTCGAACGGCTGTACGACGTCGCCCGCCCCGACGTCGTGATCCACCTCGCTGCCGAGGTTGGCGGGATCGGCGCCAACATGGCCCATCCCGGCCGGTTCTTCTACGCCAACATGGCGATGGGCCTGCACCTCGTCGAGCACGCCCGGCGCCGTGGGATCGAAAAGTTCGTCCACACGGGCACTGTCTGCGCCTACCCCAAGCACTGCCCGATCCCGTTCCGCGAGGAAGACATCTGGAACGGCTACCCGGAGGAGACGAACGCCCCCTACGGCGTCGCCAAGAAGGCGATTTTCGTGATGCTCGACGGCTATCGGCGCGAGTACGGCCTCCAGAGCGCGGTGCTGCTGCCGGTGAACCTGTACGGCCCCGGCGACAACTTCGACCCGGCCTCGAGCCACGTCATCCCGGCGCTGATCCGCAAGTGCGAAGAGGCCCGGCTGACGAACGCCCCGGAGATGGTCTGCTGGGGGACCGGCGTCGCCACCCGCGAGTTCCTCCACGTCGAGGACGCGGCCGAGGGCGTGATCCGGGCCGCCGAGATCATGGATGAACCGCTGCCGATCAACCTCGGCGGGGGCATGGAGATCGCGATTCGCGACCTGGTGGTGAAGATCGCGGCTGCCTGCGACTACCGCGGCCGCATCGCCTGGGACGCATCGAAGCCGGACGGCCAGCCACGCCGCGGCCTCGACATCTCGCGGGCCCGGTCGCTGCTCGGCTGGGAGCCGCGGCAGGATTTCGACGCCGGCCTGGCCGCGACCGTCCGCTGGTGGCGCGAGCACGGCGCCGGTTGAAAGCCGGCGACGCGGGCTGCACAATGCCGGCTTTTTCCCGCCCACTGTCACGAGGCTCTTCATGACCGCCGCCGCGTCCCCGCTCCGCATCGAGACCGACAGCATGGGTGAGGTACGGGTGCCGGCCGACCGCTACTGGGGCGCCCAGACCGAGCGGTCGCGGGACAACTTCAAGATCGGGGTTGACCGCTTCCAGTGGGGCCGGGCCGTGAAGAAGGCGCTCGGCATCCTCAAGAAGGCGGCGGCCCTCGCCAACGGTGATCTCGGCCAGCTGCCCGCCGACCGGGTGAAGCTCATCGTCCAGGCCGCCGACGAGGTGATCGCCGGAAAGCTCGACGACCACTTCCCGCTCGTCGTCTTCCAGACCGGCAGCGGCACGCAGTCGAACATGAACGCCAACGAGGTGATCTCGAATCGGGCGATCGAGATCGCCGGCGGGGTGCTGGGCTCGAAGAAGCCGGTCCATCCCAACGACGACGTCAACCGTGGCCAGTCATCGAACGACACCTTCCCGACGGCGATGCACATCGCCGCCGTGGAGGTGATCCACGACCGGCTCCTGCCGGCGGTTCGCCAGCTCCGCGACGTGTTCGCGGACCTGGAGAAGCGGCACGCCGACCTCGTCAAGATCGGCCGCACCCACCTCCAGGACGCCACGCCGATCACGCTCGGTCAGGAGATCTCCAGCTGGCGGGCCCAGCTCGACGATCGGATCGCGGGCATCGACCGCGCCCTCCCCGGCCTGTACCAACTGGCGATCGGGGGCACCGCCGTGGGCACGGGACTCAACGCCCATCCGCGGTTCGGCGACGTCGCCGCCTCCCACATCGCCCGGGAGACGGGGCATCCCTTCGTCTCCGCCCCCAACAAGTTCGCGGCCCTGGCGGCCCACGACGCCCTCGTCGAGGTCAGTGCCGCCGAACGCGGCCTGGCGATGGCCCTCCTCAAAATCGCCAACGACATCCGCTGGCTGGCCTCGGGGCCGCGGTGCGGCATCGGCGAGATCACGATCCCGGAGAACGAGCCGGGGAGCTCGATCATGCCGGGCAAGGTCAACCCGACGCAGTGCGAGGCGATGACGATGGTCTGCGCCCAGGTCTTCGGCAACGACGCCGCCGTCGCCTTCTCGGGCTCCCAGGGCAACTTCCAGCTCAACGTCTACAAGCCGGTGATGATCCACAACGTCCTCGAGTCGGCCGACCTGATTGCCGACGCCTGCGACTCGATGCGGATCCACTGCGCCTCTGGCATCGAGCCGAACATCGCCCGCATCCGTCACCACCTCGACGACTCGCTGATGCTGGTCACCGCGCTCAACACGCACATCGGCTACGAGCAGGCGGCGAAGATCGCCAAGAAGGCCCACCAGGAGGGGACGAGCCTGAAGGCGGCGGCCGTGGCCCTCGGCCTCGTGACGCCCGAGCAATACGACGCCTGGGTGGTGCCCGTGGAGATGACGCGGCCGCTGGCCAAGTGAACGAGGCGGCCCGGCGGCCCGGGGCCCGGCCGGCTGCATCCGGCTGGGCGGTCGCCGCGAAGACGACTATCGTCTTTCACCGCAAGCAACGGATCACCGGAGAGTCACCCGATGCGCAGGCTGCTGACCGCTCTCGCGACCACGATCGCCGTGGCCGCGACGGCACCAGTCGGGGCGGAGGGGCCGCTGGTGAAACTCGGCGACCCGGTCCCGCGCGACGTCCGCGACATCTACGACGCCGGCCTGCGGCACCTGCTCAAGAAGCAGGATGCCTCGGGCGCCTGGCAGAGCCAGCATGGCGCGCCCGCCCCGACGGCCATGGCCCTGATGGTGCTCCTCGCCAGCGGGGAGGACCCGAACTTCGGTCCTTATCGCGGGCCGATCCGCCGGGCGATCCGCTCCCTGATCAACGTCCAGGACGGCACCGTCGGGTACATCGGCGGCGAGGGGGGCCGCCCCAGCATGTACCATCACGGCTTCGCCATGCTCGGCCTCGCCGAGGCGTACGGCGTCGTCGACGACCGTGGCCTGTGGACCGAGCCGGGAGCACAGGGAGGCAAGGGGCAGGGACGGACGATCGGCCAGGCCCTGGAACTCGCCGTCCGCGCCGCCGTCACGGCCAACAAGCAGAACCCCACGGGCGGCTGGCATTACGGCCCGGAGATGCCCTCCGCCGACACCTCAGTCAGCGGCGCGGTGCTCATGGGACTCCTTGCGGCCCGCAACTCTGGGATCGAGGTGCCCGACGAGACCATCGACCGGGCGATCAGGTACTACGTCGGCATGACAGGCGGCAACGGCAACGTCGGCTACTCGGGCGGGCCCGGAAGCGGCACCGACGCGACGACATCGATCGGCGTGCTCGTGTTCTCGATCGCCCGCCGGCAGTCTCTCCCCCAGTACAAGCAGGCCGTCACGTATCTGCAGCAGACGAGCGTTGGCACGGCGGCTGCGGTCAATCCGATGATGCGCGGCCGGGGCAACGGCTCCTCGTACGAGCACTACTACCGGGCCCAGGCCCTCTTCCAGTGCAACGTGCAGGCGTGGGAGAAGTGGAACAACGGCTTCGTGAAGACGCTCAAGGCGGTGCAGGCCAAGGACGGCAGTTTCAGCATGTCATACGGCCCGGAGGTGGACACGCCGCTGACGCTGCTGGCGTTGGCGGTGAATTTCAAGTTCCTGCCGGTCTACGAGCGCTGACGGCCGCCGCGTCGGTTCGGCCCACGGCAACGAGCCGGCCGGAAACATGCTCGTCACCGGCGGACTTTGCCGGCACATGCTCCAGCGGCGTGGTGCGTCCTACGGTGCAGGCAAAGTGCACCGGCTCCTGCGCGTGTCTCCGACCGGCTCGGTCACCACCACCGCCGGGCCAAGGCTGTCGGGGCCAACGCCGTGAGCGCTGACCGAAAGCGGCAACGCCCGGCCGGAAGCCGGGCGCCGCCCGCCCGGGGAACCCTCGGCGTTCCCCGCGGCGGGCAAGGCTGTCGGGGCCAGCGCCGTGAGCGCTGACCGAAAGCGGCAACGCCCGGCCGGAAGCCGGGCGCCGCCCGCCCGGGGAACCCTTGGCGTTCCCCGCGGCGGGCAAGGCTGTCGGGGCCATGGATGGCCCGACAGCCGTAAAACTAGATCGCGGCCACCGCCGTCTCGCCCGTGCGGATGCGGACCACCTCGGCGAGGTTCGTGACGAAGATCTTGCCATCGCCCACCTGGCCGGTCCGCGCCGTCGTCATGATCTTGCTGATCACGGCCTGCGCCTCGTCATCGCCCACCACGACCTCGATCTTCACCTTGGGGAGGAAGTCGACCGAGTACTCGGCACCACGATACGTCTCCGTGTGCCCCTTCTGCCGGCCGAAACCGCGGACCTCGGTCACCGTCATCCCCTTCACGCCGTGGGCGTTGAGGGCGTCCTTGACTTCCTCGAGCTTGAAGTGCCGGATGATCGCTTCGATCTTCTTCATGGTGAAACTCCTGCCTGGGGGTTTTCGACTGCGGGCCGCGGACTCACGAGCCGACGAATCACCCGTTGCCTGCCTCACTTGAAATGCACGTGCCGTGCCGAACGAGACAGGGCCGGAAAACGGCGTTTCCGCCGGGCTGTCTGTCCCGCTGGCGCGACGCCCCCAGCCCACCGTTTTCCGCTGCGGCCCGCCTCGAACCGCGGATTCACGGCAGCAAACGGCTTTCGCACCCCTGTCGCACCGGCGCGGCGCTATTTCCGGAATGAGGCGCCGTCGATGCCGTGCCCCTTCATCAGCCGGTAGAGCGTGCCCCGGGGGAGCCGGGCCTCGCGGGCCGCGGCCGACACGTCCCCGGCGAGCCGGGCGAGCAGCTCGGTGAGGTACTGCTTCTCGAACCGGGCGACATGATCGGCCCGCTGCGCGAAGAAGCCCTGGGCGCCGGCCTCGACGGCGGCCCCCTTCCCCGCCGCGGCCACGATCTCGTCGGGCAGGTCGTCCAGGCCCGCCACCGGCGACCGGGTCATGGCGATCGCCCGGCGAACCACGTTCTGCAGTTCGCGGACGTTCCCCGGCCAGTGATAACTGCGCAGCACCTGGTAGACGTCGGTGGACAGGCCGCCGACCGTCCGCCCCATCTCCTGCGCCGCCCGGTTGGCGAACGCCTCGGCGAGCAGCCCGATGTCGTCCCCGCGGGCCCGCAGCGGGGGCAGGTCGATCCGCACGACGTTGATCCGGTAGAAAAGGTCGCGGCGAAACTCGCCCCGTTCCATCATCTGGTCGATGCTCCGCGAGGTGGCCGCCACCACCCGCACGTCGACGGCATTCTCCTGGCGGGCCCCGACCCGGCGGACGCGCCGCTCCTGGAGCACCCGCAGCAGCTTCGCCTGCAGGGGCAGCGGCAGTTCACCGACCTCGTCAAGAAACAGCGTGCCGCCGTCGGCGAACTCGACGAGGCCGATCCGCCGGGCATCGGCCCCGGTGAAGGCGCCGCGCTCGTGGCCGAAGAGCTCGCTCTCGATGAGGGCGTCCGGGATCGCGCCGCAGTCAACCGGCACGAACGGGCCGGCCGATCGCCGGCTGCGCCGGTGGATCGCCCGGGCGACGAGCTCCTTGCCGGTGCCGGTCTCCCCCGTGACGAGCACGTCGACGGAACTGCCCGCGACCCGGTCGATGACCGAATACACCTCGCGCATCGCCGCGCTCTCGCCCAGGAAATCCTCGAAGGAATAGGGCCGTTCGACGGCCCGACGAAGCACGTCCTCGGCCGCCCTGCGCCGCGACGCCTTGAGCAGCCTGACGAGCGCGTCCTCGAGATCGGTCTCGACCCGGGCGATGTCGAGGTAGTCCCCCGCGCCGGCCTGCAGGCAGGCCCGCGCGGTGTCGATCTGCGGCCGGGCATCGATGATCACGACGGGCAACTGCGGATCGGCCTTGTGAATCGCCGCGTGGACGGCATCGGCCGCCGGCCCGACCCGCGCCGTGGCGATGCACAGGTCCCATGAATCCCGCGACAGCGTGCCGAGCGCGCCGTCGAGCGACGTCTCGACCCGGACCTGGAGCGGCTGCAAACGGGCGACGAGGCGGCCGTAGGGCAGGGCGTCGCCACCGGCGGAATCGATGATGATGATGCGGGGTTGCTGCACCGGACGCCCCGAGGCTCGCCGATCGTCAGCGGCACGGGGTACTGTCGGGACACGCGCGTCCCGCAACCCCGAAATCGCCGCGCTCCTGCGTCGGCCGCCTACCCACGCCTGTCACATCGAGTATGCAGGTGCGGGGCGGCGGGGGCAAGCGGCCGCCGTGCTACCGCCGGCAGGAGCCTCTGGTACATTTTCCGTCGTCCGCCGACACGCGTGCCGGCGAACCACGATCCGCACCGACCCTGCGAGCGCCCTCCATGGCCATCGACACGTACGCCCTGTGCCCCGGCGGCACCGGCAAGAAGATCAAGTTCTGCTGCGCGGATCTCGTCGGTGATCTCGACCGGATCGACCGGCTCATCGACGGGGACCAGATCTCCGCCGCGCTCGCCGAGGTGACGAAGCTGGAGGAGAAGCACCCGCGCCGCGCCTGCCTGATGGCGGTGCGGACGAAGCTCGAACTCGGCTCCAAGCGGCTGGCGGAAGCTGCCGCGGCGAGCCGGCGGTTCGTCGAGGCTTTCCCCGACAATCCACTGGCCCTCGGGCAGTCGGCGGTGACCGAGGCCGTGGCCGGCAGGCTGCACGAGGCGGCGGCCCTGTTCGACGGTGCGCGGGAACGGATGTGCGCGGTCGCGGCAGGGGAGGGGGGCGCCGTGGAAATGTCCCCGGAGTTCCTCCGCATCGCAGCCACGCTCGTTCAGGCGGCGGCCCAGGCGGGCCACGTCGGCTTCGCGCAGGGGATCGTCGAGTGGCTGCAGGAAGAAAATCTCGGCAGCGTCGAGGAACGGCGGATGCTCGCCGCGATCGTCGGCTCGTCGGGCGTGCCGGCGGCGCTGCGGCCCCGGGTGCGGCTCATGGATGCCCCGGCGGACTTCGGCGCACGCCAGTCGTTCGAGGTCGCGGTCGGCGACGCGCGGCAGTGGCGGCTGGAGCGGGCGCTGGCCGGCTTCCGGGCCCTGGAAAAAGCGGCCGCCTCGAACCGCGCCCTGCAGACGAACATCGCGCTCGTGTGCGAGATGCTGGCCCGGCCCATCGCCGCCTCGGAGGCCTGGCTGGCGGTCGCGCGACTGTCCGACGTCTCCCGCGACGACGCGATCGAGGCGACGGCCCGGGCGATCGCGCTGGAGTCGGAGGCCGATCCGGACCGCTCGCCGCGGGTGCTCTTCAGGACGAGCGTCGGGACGCTCGCTGTTCCGCCGGGGGAGGAGGGGGCCGCGGCGATCGACCTGCTCGAGGACCGCATCCGCCACGACCCGCGGTGCGAGCCGACGGGCTTCGATCGAACGGCCTGGGTGTCGCGCGGGGCGGTGCCGCCACGGTCGGTGTGGCGGATCTACGACGGCCCGGTGACGGGCACGGGCGGACCGGTCCGCGTGCTCGCGTCGCTCTTGATCTTCGGCCGGCAGACGGACCGGGAACCGGAGGCGATCCTGCAGGGCTTCGCCCCCGACGTGGCCGCCGCCGAGGGGACGGCCGCCGGCATGCTCGGCTGCGCGTTCGTGGCCGAGGCGACCGGCGACGACGCCGACCTGCCGGCGACGACGCCGACCAACTGGCTGCTTGGCTCGCAGTTCCGCCCGCCGGCGGTCGATCCGGCGGCGGATGCCTCCGCCTTCGACACGGCGATGGAGGTGGTCCGGCGGGCCGTGGCGGAGCGACTCGTCGCCGCCTGGCCCGATGCGGCGCTGCCGGAGCTGCTCGGCAAGACGCCGCGCGAGGCGGTCAAGGATCCGGAAGGCGCCCGCCGGGTCGAGGCGATCATCAGCGTCGGCGAGGCCACGGCCGGCAGGCAGGCCATCGCCGAGGCATGGACGGCCATCCGCGGCCGCGTCGGGCTCGCCATCCCGGCCACGATCGTCTCAACGCGGCCGCTGCAGGAGGTGCCGCCGCTCCGCTGGCAGCGGCTCGACATGCAGGCCCTCGGCCACGACGAGCTGCGCGACCTGTTCATCGTCGCGGTCGATGCCGGATTCGTCCGCGCGGCGGAGCTCGGCGCCGAGGCGCTGCTGGCCCGGCCCGACGCGGTCCCAGAGGAACGATGGGAGGCGCTGAGCGTCCTCGAGGAGCGGGCCGAGAACACCGTGCGCAAGCTCGAGCTCCTCGAGAAGCTCCGCGCGGTGGGGCGGATGCTCAAGGTCAACGGCGGCATGCTCGACGTGGCGGAGCTCCGCATCCGGCTGCAACGCGGCGAGCAGCCCGATGTGATTCGCCTTCTCGACCGGCTGCGGCGCGAGCACGGTCGCGACCCGCAGGTGATGCAGGCCCTCGCCGAGGCCTTGATGGAGGCGGGCATCGATCTCGGCGCCCTGTCGACGCAGGTCGGCGCGGGGATGCCACCGGCCGCGGCGGTCATGCCGGGAGCCCCTGCCGCGGCGGCGTCCGGAAAGATCTGGACGCCGGGGGGCGAGCAGCCCGGATCGGGGGGCGAGAAGAAGGCCATCTGGACGCCGGGCTGAGCCACGGCGTTCATTCCGGGAGACGTGGCCGCATGTCCGGGGCATCCGCGTTCGACCTGCAGGCGATGCGCCGGGCCCTCGAACTGGCCGAACGCGGCGCGGGATACGTCGAGCCGAACCCGATGGTGGGTGCGGTCGTCGCCCGCGACGGCACGATCATCGGCGCGGGCTGGCACGAGCGGTTCGGCGGTCCGCATGCCGAGGTCGCCGCGCTCGCCGCCGCCGGCGCGGCCGCCCGTGGCGCCACGCTCTACGTGACCCTCGAGCCCTGCTGCCACCAGGGCAAGACGCCCCCCTGCACGACGGCGATCATCGCCGCCGGCATCGCCCGCGTCGTGGTGGCGGCGGCGGATCCGTTTCCGGCGGTCGCCGGCGGCGGGCTGGCGGCATTGCGCGGGGCGGGCATCACGGTGGAGACCGGCCTGCTCGGCGCGGAGGCCCGCCGCCTCACCGCTCCCTACCGGACGCTCGTCGAGCAGGGCCGGCCGTGGGTCATCGCCAAGTGGGCGATGAGCCTCGACGGCCGGCTCGCCGGCGCCGATCCGGCCGACCGCTGGATCTCGTCGCCGGCCTCGCGGGGCATCGTCCATGCCCTGCGCGGCCGCGTCGATGCGATCGCCGTCGGCATCGGGACGGCGCTCGCCGATGATCCGCTGCTGACGCCGCGTCCCGCCGGACCGCGGCAGCCGCTGCGGATCGTGCTCGACAGCCAGTGCCGCCTGCCGCTCGCCTCGCGCCTCGTGCGCACGAGCCACGAGTCGCCGGTCCTCGTGGCCGCCGCTCCCAGCGCGCCGCCGGAGCGGATCGCGGCCCTGCGGGCAGCCGGCTGCGAGGTCTGGCAGGCCGGCGGCCTGCCGTCCGGGGGGGATCCGCACCAGGACGCGCTGGAGCGGCTCCGGGAACTGCTCCAGGAACTCGGCCGCCGCCGGCTCACGAACCTGCTCGTCGAGGGGGGCGCGGGGGTGTTTCGCAGCCTGTTCGCCAGCGGCATGACCGACGAGGTGCTGGCCTTCGTGGCCCCGCGGATCCTCGGTGACGCTGCAGCCGCCGGCGTCGTCATGCCCCCGGTTCCGGAGATCGAGATCGAGGAGGTGGCGCATCCCGGGGGGGACATCCTCCTGCGCGGCCTCCTGCGGGGCCTCCTGCGGGGCGTTGTCCGGCGGGTCGGCCCCGGCGCCGCCCACACTTTGGATTCCGGCCCGTGAGCCGGACCGCCGGCGGTCTTCAGACCGGGGTAGCGAACCGGGCCTGTTTCGCGGAAATCCATCCTCCTCTTGCATTTCGGCCGGCTGGAAACGACATTCAAGGGCTTCCGGTTTCGGGCCCCGACCTGACGATCCGGTCGGCCCGGCCGCGTCGATTGCAAGGAATTTTGCCATGCGCACGAAGAGTGTCGTCCCCCGGCTGCGAGCCAAGAAGCGTCTGTTCAAGCGGGTGAAGGGGTCCGTCGGCGGCCGCCGCCGGCTGCTGCGCACGGCCAAGGAATCGATCATCCGCGCGGGCGTCTACGCCCGGCGCGACCGGCGCCGCAAGAAGCGCGACTTCCGACGCCTGTGGATCGTGCGGATCAACGCCGCCGTCCGCGAGCGCGGCATGCGATACAGCCAATTGATCGCCGGCCTGGAGAAGATTGGCTGCGAGCTCGACCGGCGGACGCTGGCCGAGATGGCGGTGGTCGATCCGACCGGGTTCGACACGGTCGTCGCGGCCGTACGCCAGGCGCTCGGCCTGCCGGAGCCGGCCGCGGTCGCATGACGCCGTGACAGCCGTGTCGCTCGACTCGTTCCGGGAAGAGCTGGAGCGGTTCCACGCCGCCGCCGTGGAGGCGCTCGCAGCGGCCGCCAGCGCGGATGCGGTCGAGGCGGCACGCGTCGAGTTCGTCGGCGCTCGCAGCGGCCGCCTCAAGGCGATCCAAAAGCTGCTCGGCGGCATCGCCGGACCCGACAAGCCCGCCGCCGGTCGGCTGTTCAACGACGCCAAGACGGCGGTCACCGACCTGCTCGCCGCCGCGCAGGCGCGACGGGCCGGCGCGGCCGCCGACTCCCGGCCCGCGATCGACGTCACACTGCCGGGCGACCCGCTGCCGCTCGGCCACCTGCATCCGATCACGCAGACCATCCGCCGCGTCCAGGAGATCATGGGCCGGCTCGGCTTCGAGAGCGTGGATGGCCCCGAGGTCGAGGACCAGTGGCACAACTTCGAGGCCCTGGCGATCGGCGCCGCGCATCCGGCCCGCGACCCGCTCGACAACTTCTACCTCGCCGTCGCCCGGGCCGCGGACCCGCTCCTGCTGCGCTCGCAGACGAGCACCGTGCAGATCCGGACGATGGAGTCGCGTGAGCCGCCGCTGCGGATCGTGTCGCTGGGCCGCGTCTACCGCCCCGACACCGCCGACGCCACGCACTACCCGATGTTCCACCAGGTCGAGGGCCTGCTCATCGAGCCCGGCACGACGATGGCCCACCTCAAGAGCGTGCTCCGGCTCTTCGCCTCGAGCTTTCTCGGCGGCGACGTCCACGTCCGCTTCCGCCCCTCGTTCTTCCCCTTCACCGAGCCCAGCGTGGAGGTGGACATGGAGTGGGGCGGCCGCTGGATCGAGATGGGAGGCGCCGGCATGGTCGATCCGGCCGTGCTGGAGGCGGTCGGCTACGACCCCGACACGGTCTCGGGCTTCGCCTTCGGCCTCGGCGTCGAGCGGATCGCGGCCCGGCGCTACGGCGTCGCCGACATCCGCGACTTCTACCGCAACGACGTCCGCTTCCTGCGCCAGTTCTGACCTGCGCCCCACCCGCCGCGTCCCATGATCATCTCCACCTCCTGGCTCGCCGATTACGTCCAGCTCTCGGCGTCGACCGACGACCTCGTCGAGCGGCTGCTGATGGCGGGGCTGAACCACGAGTCGACCCGTCCGGTCGGTGACGACACGGCCGTCGAGATCGAGGTCACGAGCAACCGGCCCGACTGCCTCGGCCACATCGGCGTGGCCCGCGAGGCGGCGCTGCTCTTCGGCCGGCCGCTGCACATCCCCGACCCGCGGCCGCTGGAGGGGACGGCGCCGGCAGCGGGGACCCTGGCCGTGGAGATCGAGGCCGGCGACATCTGCCCGTTCTATTCGGCCCGCGTGCTGCGCGGCGTGCGGATCGGGCCCAGCCCGCGCTGGCTCGTGGAGCGGCTGCAGACGGTCGGCGTGGCAAGCGTCAACAACGTCGTCGACGTCACCAACTACGTCATGCTGGAGACGGGCCAGCCGCTCCACGCCTTCGACCTGGCGAAGATCCGCGGCGGGCGGATCGTCGTCCGCCGGGCCGTCGAGGGGGAGCCGTTCACGGCCATCAACCACAAGACTTACGCACTCGACGCGCGGATGTGCGTGATCGCCGACGCCGAGCGGCCGGTAGCCCTGGCGGGCGTGATGGGTGGGGCCGACACCGAGATCGGCGCCGACACGACCGACATTCTGCTCGAGTCGGCCCAGTTCGCGCCGCTGCCGGTGCGGGCGGCGGCCCGCGGCCTCGTGCTCGCCAGCGGCTCGTCCTATCGCTTCGAGCGCGGGCCCGATCCGGCGATGGTGGAGTGGGCGAGCCGGCGGGCGGCGGCGCTGATCCTCGATCTCGCCGGCGGCACGCTCGAACGGGCCGCAGTGACGGCGGGCCGGCTGGCCTGCACGCCCGCCGCGGTGCCCTTCGAGCCCGACCGCGTCCAACGCGTGCTCGGGGTCGACGTGCCGGTGGAGCGGCAGCGGGCGATCCTCACCGGCCTCGGGTTCGTCGAGGAGCCGGCCGCGGGGCGGTCGGCGTGGCGGGCTCCCACGTGGCGGCGCGACGTGTGGCGCGAGATCGACCTCGTCGAGGAGATCGCCCGCATCGAGGGCTACGACCGCGTGCCGGAGGACGTCGCAATCGCGGCCCGGCCGGTGGAGTGGTCGGATCGCGAGCTGACGATCCGGCGCGCGGGAGAGGTGCTCGTCGCCGCCGGGTTCTGCGAGGCGATGACGCGGAGCGTGGTGCCTTCGATCTGCGAGCGGTTTGCGGGCCCGTGGACGGCGGAGCCGCCGCTGGTGGTGGTGCCAGCGCTGGTCCGCGGCGCCGACCGACTGCGGCGCACGCTCCTGCCGAGCCTGCTCGAGGCCCGGGCCGGCAACGCCGCCGTCGGGACGGCCGACGCCAACCTGTTCGAGATCGCCCGCTGCTACCTGCCGCGGCCGGCAGGACCGGCCGCGCCGCCGACGCCGCTGGAGGAGCCGCTTCTCGTGTCGTTCGTGACCGGCGGCGAGTTCCCGCGGGCCAAGGGGATCGTCATGGCGGTCCTCGCCCGGCTCGGGGTCGGTGCCGGTGAGAGTGGCGCGCGGCTCGAATACCGACCGCTTACCAACGACCTGCTGGCGGCCGGCCGCGGGGCCGAGATCCTCCTGCAGCGAGGCGCCGGCGAGCCCTGCCGGGTCGGTATCATCGGCGCGGCGGCGGCGGATCTGCTCGGCATGTTCGGCCTCGAGGGGCCGGTGGCGGTCGCGGAGTTGCGGCTCGACCTTCTCGAGTTCGCGGCCCGGCATGACCGGCGGCTCGAACGGCCGAGCGACTTTCCCGCCGTGCAGCGGGACATCAACCTGGTCGTCGCCGAGAGCGTGCCCTGGGGCACCGTCGAGGAGGCGATTCATTCCGCCGCGGGCAGGCTGCTCGACGACTGCCGGCTCGTGCAAGTCTGGCAGGATGCCGAGCGGCTCGGCCCGGGCCGCAAGAGCCTGGTCGTGGCCCTGCGGCTGCGGAGCGATTCGGGCACGCTCTCCGGCGACGAGGCCGCGCGGGTGGTCGAGTCGATCGTGGCGGAGTGCGGCCGCCGGGTCGGGGCCACGCTCCGCGGCTGAGGATCCGAAACGCAGTTCGAGCCGTCCCGTTCAGGAGTCGAGCAGGGCGAGCCGTACCGCGCGGAGCCGCGTGAGAATCTCCGCGGAGCCGAGGTGCGGATGTTCTTCCAACAGGGCCACGACGTCGGCGACGTCGTGCTGCCGCTTGCTCGGCCGGCGTTGCGGTTCCGCGGCGGCCGCGAGCTTGAGCTGGATCAGGTCGGCGGCCGTCGCCACGCGCAGCCGCAGCCCGTCGGCGACTTCAGTCATCTCCGCCGCTGCAACGGCAGCCGCGATGCCGACATCCTCGGCGGAAAACTGCACGGCGACCCGCGATCCGACCCCGTCGCCTGCCGGCGCCAGCCAGTTGTCGCTGTGTGCGTGCCGGCCCGTATGCTCGAACCCGGCCGCCAGCAGCGCAGCACACGGCACCTGATCGAAACTGGCAACGGCAACGTGGATGTCGAGCGTGGTGCGCGGCTCGGCAGTCCGCAGTTGCACGGCCAGCCCGCCAATCAGGGCGTAGGGCGTGCCGGAGCGTTCGAGCACCTGCGCCACGAGTCGCAGCGGCCGCTCCTTCGTATCACCCGCTGGCATGCCTATCGATTCGGCCCACAGACGATCGAGCCCGAAACTGACCCTGAGCCTCGTGCGGGCCAAGGCCGCCGTGTCGCTCATGGCGTTCGCCTTCGAGAAATGCACCGCGACATGCGCGAATCCGATGCCGGCCAACCAGCCGACGTTCGCTGTGCTGGACCCCACCCAGAATAAGCTGCTGGCACCCCACCGGCAAATCGTCGACTGCCTCAGCTAGCGATCGTCGTAGACCCGCGTGATCTCTTCCTTCGTGATCGGCGTCGGGTGATCCTCGCTCACGGCCTGGACCTGCACCCGCTGGTCGCCGGCGCGGCGGCCCTTGACGCGGATGCGGAACACCGCCTCCTCGGACGGGGCGAGCTTGGCCAGCGGCTCGAAGGCGACGCCCCGGGCTTCGATGCGGTGCTGCACCGGGCCGCGGGCCTCGACCGGCTCCAGGTCGCCGAGCAGGGCCGCCGAGATGCGCACGCCCGTGGCCGGCTTCGTCCCCTGGTTGCCGACCTTGATGACGTATTCGGTCGAGCCGTCGACCTCGATCGGATCCTCGCTGTCGGCGACCTCGAAGAACAGGGCGGCCAACCCCTCGACCTCGCAGGTGTGCGCCACCTGGTGCGCCACGCCATCCGTGCTCCGCGCGGCGGCGGCAATCTTCTGCGGTCCGAGTGCGACCGGCATCAGCACCACCTCGACGATTCCCGTCTCACCGGCCGGCAGCTCCTCGAGGTTCCAGAGGACGCGATGCGTGCGTTCGTCGTGCCAGCCGGCGTTGTTTGCCTTCACGAACTTCATCCCCGGCGGGAGCTGGGCGGCGAGTTCGACCGACCGGGCCGGCGCGGTGCCGGCATTGATCATCGAGATCGAGCAGGTCACCTGCCGCTGCAGGAACCGGCGCACCGGCATGTCGATCTCGACGTCGAGCGTCGGCGCCGTCACCTCCAGCTTCACCGGCCGCTCCACCTCGATGCCGCCGTCGGCCCGGGCCGCGAACCGGGCCTGGTGAATGCCGGGGCCGCGCGAGCCGAGGACGAGGTCGATCGTCCGCGAGTCGCCCGGCTTCAGCTGGCCGACGTCGAATTCGAGCTCGCGGCCGGCGTGGTGCGAGACGTTCTCGGGAAGAAAACCCTCCAGCACAACGCCGGTGGCGACGCCGCTGCCGGGATTGACGATCCGGACCGAGAGCTGCATGTCGCCGCCGATCCGCACGGCCTGTGGCTGGCTGACCTCGATCTGCAGGTCGGGCTTCGTCGACCGGGACCGCACCGAGGCATCGGCCCGAAAGCTGACGCTCGCCACGCTGCCGATCTCCCCTTCCACCTGCGGCATGACCTCGACCACGATCCGCGCCTCCGCGCCGGGCGCGAGTTCGCCGAGCTGCCAGAGGAGCTCGCCGTCGGCCTGACCGCCGGCCGCGGTGACGACGGGCGCGGCTGGCGGCGAAGTGGCGATCAGGGCCGTGCCCTGGGGGACCGAATCGCGGAGCGTGACGTCGCGGGCAGGGGCGCTGCCGCCGTTGCGCACGAGGATCTCATAGCGGGCCGGCTTTCCCACCTGCACCTCGCGCGGTCCGCGCTTCTCGACCGACAGCTGCGGCGACTGCACCCCCTCGAGTTGCATCGGGCCGGGACGCCCTGCACCGTCGGCGGCGCGGCCGGCCTGCGGCTGCCTGCCGGCGGCGCCGGGTACGGACGGTGCCGCGGCACCGACGAGCGGCGGGGCCGCGGCATAGGGCTGGAAACCGGCGGCCGGGGACGCCGCGGGCGCCGGCGGCCGCAGCGGCGGCGGGGCGAAGCCGGGTTGGGTCGCGGGCGGCTCGACGGTGGGGCTGGGTGCCCGCAGCGCCGGCTGGGGCAGAGGAACGGCGGCCGGTGCCGCTGCAAAGGGGTTTGCTGCCGGCACGTTGTCAGGCTGCCGGGCCGCTGGCGGCACGGCTGGGGGCTCCTGCGCTGCGGCTGGCGCGTCGCCGGCAACGCTGGCATCGTCGCTGGTCGGCGGATCGAACCGGCCGGGCGGCGCCGGTGTCTCCTCGGCCGCAGGCTCGATGCCGGACTCGGCCGCCACGGCGACCGGATCGGCCGGCGCGATTGCATCGGTGGCGAAGCGCGTGGCGCCGGCAGCGATGACCGTCCGTTTCGTCTGGATCTCGACGGCGTCCGGGTCGTTGATCACCTTCGGCTCATCACCACCCGCCGGGGGCGCAGCGTCACCAGGGGGCGAATGCGGGGGCGAATGCACCGGTGGCAGGTCGGCGGAGGAGAACCGCGTTGCCGGGCGGCCTTGCGCCGCTGTCAGTCGCGGGCCATCGGGAGCGTCGAGGGGAGCGTCGAGCGACGCGCTGCGGACGCCCGCCGGCTCGCGGTCGTCGGCATCGTTGGTGCGCCGGGAACTGCGCTGCCAGTGATCGTCGGCGGCGGCCCGCAGCGGTTCTGTGGGGAGATCGAGCCGTCCCGGCTCGTCGCCCTCGCGTGGGATGACCGTCGCAGCCGTGTCGGTCGTGAGCGGCGCGGCGGCGCCCGCGTTTCCGACTCCGTCATGGCGGGCGAACATGCCGCCGAATGCCCAGACCAGACCGAAGCCGAGGCAGCCGCAGAGCAGGGCGCCGATCACCAGCGGCAGGTTCGACTGCGGCTGGGGCACGACGAGGCTCTGCCGCGAAGGCCGTGCAACGGCCGGCGCGACCGCGCGCTTCTGGTCTGGCTCGGGCATGTCTGGCATGGCGGCACCTCGGAACGGCCCGCGGCGTCCGGCCGAAGCGGGGGCATCGGCAGCGGGACAAGACGGACCGCGGCCCGGCGGAATTAGCAGACCGGTGGCGTCGCGGAGAAGGGCATTTGCCGGGGCAGAGTCGGCCGCGGCAGGCAGGGCAGGTCAGGCGGTCTCGAGAACCTGCCGCACGTGGAAGTGAAACTTGCCCAACTTGCCGCCGTAGTTGCCGGCGGAGATGGCCGGGATGTCGGCCGCGGCGGCGGCGCGGATGCCGGCCGCCATCGCCTGCGCCACGGCGGACTCGTCCACGCCGTCGATCACGATCTCCAGCGCGCAGGACGCGTCCGCGACGAGTTCGCTCGGCACGCGCCCCACGAGGGCCGGACAAAACGCCTCGTTGGTCGAGGCCCGGAGCTGTTCGTACCGTGAGCCGACCTTGCTGCCGGATCGGACGACGCCGCCGGGAAACGGCGTGATCGTCCCTGGCAGAGCCGCGATGGCGGCCACCGCACGGCGGGCCGCGGCCAGCGCTCCGTCCCGCGTCCGCCCCTGGATGATGAAGTTGCCGCCGCCGACGCCCTTGTCGATGCCGGCCGATTCCTCGACGAGGAATTCACCGTCCATCACCGGAATCCGCCAGTAGCGGCGGCCGTCGATGACCTTCGTCTTCTCGAAGCCGTCGCCGAAGAAGCGGACGTGGCCGCCGAGCGGCATCCGCTCGGCCGCATCCGGCAGCCCGTCGAAGACGGCGGTCGTCGGACAGGTGAGCAGGCACTGCGCCGTCCGGTTGGCGACCGCCTTGGCAAGGCCCTCCGTGGCGAAGCCGAAGGCGAGGATGGCGCACCCCGGCCGACCGTCGGGCGTGGCGTCGGCGGAGAGCCTGCGTTCGACGCCGATCTCGGCATCACAGCCGATCACGCTCGTGCCGTAGCCGCAGGCGGCCTGCACCGCGGCGTCGAGCCAATGCTCGTCATGCGCGGTGACGATGAGCCGGGCATACCGAAGCCGAAAGGCCTCGGCGAAGGTGTCGGCGATGTGTGTGGAACCGATGAGCAAGGGAGTCGCGAGCCGGGGTGAAAAAACAGCCTGCGCAGCGCGCGTGGGGGAAAATCGCCGTTCGCCGGCGTTGGGATTTGCGTATGCTACCGTCGGCACCGAAACAGTCCCCCCTCCAGCCCCAGGACGACGTCCATGCCCCCGCGCCCGCCCCGCCTTTGCCCGAGCAGCCGGAGCCTTCCGGCCCCCACGTTTTTCCCAGGCCGCAGGGGCCCAGGAGCCATGCTCGCCACCGTTCTGGCCGCTGCGGCGTCGCTGGCAAGCGCACAGGAAAAGCCGGGGCTCGGGGGCGTCGAGATCGTGCCGGCCGACGCCGCCTACTTCTCGGCCACGCTCCGGATCCGGGAGCAGTACGACCTGATCGTCAACAGCAACGCGTTCGCGACGATCCGCAGGCTCCCGGCCGTCACCCGGGCGTTGGCGTCGCTCGACGATCAGCGGATGACGCCGGGCAATCCCCTGGGGATGGTCGACGGATTCCTGCAAGCCCCCGAGAACCAGCAGGCGCTCGATCTGCTCGCCGACATGGTCGCGACCGACACCTTCCTCTATGCAGAGCCGTCGTGCATCAGGTTCCTGCGACTCGTGCAGAAACTCCAGGCGGCCCAGCAGGGGGCGGCATTCCGCGGCGGTGCCGGAGGTCTGGGCGGCGCCGGGGGCCTCGGCGGCCTTCCCGGGCTGCCGGGTGGCAACGACGGAGCGGATGGCGACGATGCGGACGACGCCGCTGATGACGAGGACGACGACGAACGAAACCAGGCGCTGATGCTCCTGAAGGTGGCCGCCGCCAATCTCGACCTCGTCGTCCTGCCCGACCTCGTCTGGGGATTCACGACGACGAAGCCGGAGGCTGCGCGGGCGCAGCTGGCGCGGCTCGAGGCGCTGGCCACGTTCGCCGCCCAGACCACCCCCGACCTCGCCGACGCGGTCGCGCGGAAGAAGGTCGCGGGGGGCGATTTTGTCACGATCACAATCCCGGCCCGCGTCGTCACCCCCCAGCTCGACGCGGCGGTCGCCGAACTCGGCCTCGATGAGGACGCAGCCGATGGCCGGGCAGCCGCGGTCGACAAGCTGCTCAAGCGGCTGCGCGGGCTCGACCTCGTGATCGCCATCGGCCTCGTCGGCGATCGGGTGATCCTTTCGATCGGCGATTCGCTCGACCACCTCGACAAGCTCGCCCTGCCGGGCAGCGGCCGGAAGGGGCTGATCACCCACCCCGCACTGGCCCCGTTCCTGCCCCACAAGGGGAAGAGGATCACGGGGATTTCCTACACCAGCCATGAGCTGGCGG
Source organism: Planctomycetia bacterium (assembly GCA_014192425.1). Lineage (NCBI taxonomy): Bacteria > Pseudomonadati > Planctomycetota > Planctomycetia > Planctomycetia bacterium. The sequence goes on from BJHK01000002.1 coordinate 69,159, forward strand.
AGGCCGGTGCCGACCCGGCGACGACGATCGGGCAGTTCACCGCGCTCATGGACAACCCGGCCCTCGACGTCGACCTTTCGCCGGAGGCCCGCGCCGAGCTGAAGACGTTCGTGGCCCGGGTGGCCGATAGCGTGACGCAGGCGATGCCGAAGCCGAACGCCAGCCTGGCCTTTTCCTTCCTGAACGACGCGGGTTACGAAGGATATTCGTGGCTCTGGGGCAACCCCCTCGGGCTCGACGGCGGACAGCCCCTCGGCCTCTTGTCGCGGGTCGGTGGCACGCCGCTCGCCTTTGCCGTCTCACGGATGAAGAGCAATCCGGCTGCCTTCGCCGAGCTGGTGGCGACGGCCGGCGAGGGCTGGAGGCTGTTCAAGAAGCACGGCCTGCCGAACATCGACGACGACGAATCGCAGGAGCAGGTGGCGGACTTCGAGGAGCACGTCGTGCCGCTCGCCGGCAGGCTGGCGGAGATCCTCGACAAGAAGCTCTTCCCCTCCCTGGCCGACGGGCAGGTGGGGATCGTGTTCGACACCGCAGCGAAGACGCGGCGACTGCACGAGGAACTCCCGGAGGCCGACCAGCCGCTGCCGCTGCCGGACCTGTCGCTCGTGCTGCCGCTGGCCGACGCGGCCCAGTTTCGCACCGCGCTGAGCGATCTGTTCGAGCTCGGCGACGCCCTGGTCGTGGCCATGCGCAGGATGGATCCCGACTCGGTGCCGGAAGGCTACCAGCCGCCGGAGCCGGAGAAGACGAAAATCGAGGGCGGGTCGGCCTGGTCCTACGCCCTGACCGGGGCCGGGCTCGACGCGCAGATCCGGCCGGGGATCGCGATCGGCGAGAAGGCGGCCGTATTTTCCATCCTGCCCGGGCAGGCCGGCCGGCTGCTGGCGGAGAAGAAGCTGGAGACGGGCGCCGCGCTTGCCGATTTCGCGAAGCCGTTGGCCGGGGCCGCCGCCGCCGACGTGCCCCGGATCATCGACGCGGTCAAGCCCTGGGCGGTGTACCTGATTCGCTACGGCACCGTGCTGCAGCGCGACGGACAGGTCGATGCCGACGCTCCGCTCACCACCGACGCCGAGACCCCCGAAGTCAAGGAGATCCGCGAGCACGTCGCGGTGGTTCTCGACGCGGCCAAGGCGTTTCGGGCCAGTGCGGCCGAGACCACGGTGAGTGCCGAGGCGACGGTCACCCATTGGCGGAACGAGATCCGCGATCTGCCGGCGGCGAAGTAGCGACGAGCGGCGACCGAACCGCCGGCAACCGGCTCGCGTAAGGCAAGCGGGAGAACGACACGCATGGCGCGGGGCGATCGTCTGGCCGTCGAGCGCACGATTCTCGGCTCGACCGTCACCTACATGCACCACGGCATCGACGTGGGCGACGGCACGGTCGTGCACGCGCGGCCGGACGACTTCCGCAATCCGTTCGCCGGGGGGCGGGTGGTGCGGACGCCGCTCGAGGAATTCGCCGCCGGCAGGCCGGTCCGCACGGTCATCGATCCGCCGGCCCGCTTCGCCGCCGATGCGATCGTGGACCGGGCGCTCGCCGCGGTGGGCCGGGAGGGCTACAGCCCCGTCGTCGACAACTGCGAACACTTCGCCACCTGGTGCGCCACCGGCAGGCGGGCCAGCCGCCAGGTGGACCTGCTGATGGCGCGGGCCACGGGCCTCGTCGCCCGCGCGGCCGCCGCGGCCTCGGCGCGGGCGGCCGCCGGCGCGGCCGAGCGCATCGCGGTCCGCACGGTGCTCGGCACGACCGTCCGGGTCGGCGTGCGATCGCTCGTTCCCGCGGCGCTCGTGGCCGAAGCGGCGGCGCTCGCGGCCGAGTGGCGGGCGCACCAGGCGGGCCTGTCGGCAGACGAGAGCCGGCGGCGCGGCGAGCGGGCGGGGCTGGCCACCAGCGTCGCGGCGTTCGCTCTGGCCGCCATCCCCGCCGGTCCCGCCGGCGTGCTGACCGGCGCGCTTGCCGGCGCCGCCGTCTGGACCGGGGGCGCCGTGGTGGCCGCGGCCGCCGGGAAGGCCGCTGCCAACGCGGTCCGGTCGTCGGGCGCCGGCCGCTGAGGTAGAGTCTCGGCTCCTTTCACCCGGGAGCCAACCGCCTCATGGCCGTCGCGCGTTTCTCCATCTCGACCATCCTCCTCTGCGGAGTGCTCGCGCCCGCCGTCGCCGCTTCACGCGAACCCGCCGACACGCTCTATTTCGGCGGCGACATCCTCACCATGCGCGGCGACAAGCCGGAGTACGTCGAGGCGCTCGTGGTCCGCGCCGGGAAGATCGGCTTCGTCGGCCCGGCGACCGAAGCCAGGGCCTTCACCGGCGCCGCCGCGCGGACGGTCGATCTCGGCGGCAAGACGCTGCTGCCGGGTTTCATCGACACGCACGGCCACTTCGTCTACTTCGGCAAGAACCTCGTCGATGCCGACCTGTTCGGCTGCAGCGACGTTCCCGACCTCCTCGCCCGGATGAAGCAGCAGGCCGCCCGGGCGCCGGCTGACGGCTGGATCGTCGGCTTCGGCTACCAGCCGCGGCAGATGAAGGATGGACGGACGCCGACGATCGAAGAGCTCGACGGCGTCGCCGCCGACCGGCCCGTGATGATCGTCGATTCGTCCGGCCACCTCGGCGCGGGCAATGCAAAACTCTTCGACATCTGCGGAATCGGGGCCGACACGCCCGACCCCGCCGGCGGCTCGTTCGCCCGCAAGGCCGGCGGGAAGGCGCTCGCCGGGCCGATGGAGGAGACGGCCCTCAACGCCGTGCGGAGCAAGCGACCGCCGTTCACGGGGGAGCTGGCGGACGCCGTCATCAAGGGGGCGGCCGAGCTCTGGGCCCGCCACGGCCAGACGACGGCCATGGAGGCCGGCCTCGGCCTCGGCAGTGACGACATCCAGGTCGTGCTCAACGCCATCGACCGGAACCTGCTGCCGATCGACCTGTACATCGCCGCCAAGGACTCGACGGTGGACGACACGCTCAGCGCCGCCTACGGGGTGGCCTCGGCCTACAACCCCAAGCCCGACGGCACGCTGGAGAAGCTCCGCGCGACCCGCCTCGATCTCGACCGGCGGTACGTCAACCGGGTGCGGCTCGGCGGCATCAAGTTCTGGCTCGACGGCAGCCTCGATACCGCCTGGTTCACGCAGCCCTACACCACCAACCCGCCGGGCAAGACGGGCTCGTACTCCGGCTTCCGGCAGATTCCCGACGAGGTGGTCGACGCCGCCTTCGACCGCTTCTGGCCGACGGAGATGCAGATCCACCTGCACATGAACGGCGACGCCGCCGCCGACCAGGCGCTGTCCGCGATCGGCAAGGCGGTGCGGAAGCACGGCATGCGCGACGCCCGGCCGGTGTTCGTCCATGCCACGTGGCTGCGGGCCGACCAGATCGAGCGCATGAAGACCTACGGCGCCATCCCCAGCTTCCTGCCCTCGGGCATCGTTCCCGGCGGCGATGGCGTGCTGCGACTCTGGGGACCGCAGCGGGCCGCGGGGTCCCTGGCGGCACGGACCTTCCTGCGCGCCGGGCTTCCGTTCACCTTCTCCCACGACGCGCCGGTGTCGCCGCAGCCGTGGATCCTCGCGCTCGTCGACGCGGGCACGAACCGCACGAGCAGCAGCGGGCAGGTGATCGGACCCGACGAACGAATCTCCCCCTACGACGGCCTGCGGGCCGTCACCGCGATGGCGGCCTACCAGCTCAAGGAGGAGAAGGCGAAGGGCACGCTCGAGCCGGGCAAGCTCGCCGACCTGGTGATCCTCGAGAAGAACCCGCTCAAGGTCGAGCCGACCACGATCAAGGACATCGTCGTGGTGGAGACGATCAAGGAAGGGCGGACGGTCTACCGGGCCGGCCGCTGATGCACTCCACCCGTCAGAACTTCTGGATCATGTCGAAACCGAGCATCGTCTGCTGGTTGCTGATGCCGTCGTTGTAGGGAGCCCGCGGGCCGCCGGACGGGCCGCCGAAGAAGTCCCAGCGGAAGGCCGGCCGCATCAGGAAGTTGCCCGTCGGCGTCCAGTTCGGCCCGACGGTCAGGGAGTAGAAGTTGCCCGGCAGGGGCACGTGGTTGGGATTGCTCGGGCGATTGAGGCCCACGCGGGTGCCGTCGGTGTCCTGGAACCACTCGAACCTCGCGCCCCAGGCCCAGGCGTCGCTGACGCGGTAGTACAGGTACTGGTCGATGCCGACCCACAGTGCCGTGCCGCCGTCGGCCAGCGCCTTGGCCTGCGTGCCGAGCCACTGGTGAAACAGGTACTCCCAGTTGTCGGTGGGGCGGTATTCGAGGATCCAGCTGTACCGCGTGCGGTTTGCCGACGTCAGCGGCGGCGCCGGCTGGAAGAGTGGCGAGAAGTCGTTGCCTTCGTCGCCGCTGATGATCGCAAATGTCGTCGCCGCCGTGTTGTCGTCGTTCCTGAGCCGGGCCCGGCCCAGGAAGTTCGCCTTGCTGTACGGGGATGCGAGCCCGTTCCAGCCGTTGACGAGGCCGGCATCGATCTCGAATCTGTCGGTCGCTTTCCAGTTGACGAGCCCACCCCAGTGGTTGAACGGGCCGGCGAACTGGTAGCTGTAGCTCTTCATGTAGAAAAAGTTGCCGACCGCCGGCACGCCCTCGTAGCCGACGATCGTGTAGAAGTGGCCGAGCTTGAGCGACAACTCTTGGCTGCCGACCTCGGCGTAGAGCTGCGGGATCGCCAGGCCGTAATACTCGCCGCTGTTCCAGTCGCGCGGTCCCGGGTTCGTCTCCCATCCCAGTGACATCGCCAGCGGGAAATCCTCGCCGTAAAGCAGGTCGGCGCGGCCGCCAATGCCGTTCGAACCGTCTCCCGGCAGCGTGCGTTCGGCAACGATGTACACCTGGTTCATCATCGCCTCGTTGGCGCGATCGACGGCGTTGTAGGGACCGTTGAACTTGCTGGCCGGCACGCCGAAGTTGCCGACGAAGCCGCCGTCGAGCCAGCCGTACACTCCCCCTTGCCCCGCGGCCCATTGCCCGGGCTCCCCGAACAGGAACCAGTCCTGACCGGAGGGGATGATGCCCGTCATCACCTCGTCGACGAGGACTGGATCGGAGGCCTCGAAGCCGCCTGCCTGGCCCGGCTGGCCGACGAAAGCGGGTTCCGCACCGGAGGCCGGCGTGGCCGCCAGGAGGCCGGCGGCGAGGAGGGCCCGAATGAACGTCACACGGGCCGTGATGGTGCGCATGGCTGGTCTCCGAACGATGCCCGGGGCTCTTTCTCGGCAGGCACTCGCTCCGGCGGCACGCCCCCATGCGCCGGTCGGACTTCGGTATCGGCAGCGGCACCCGTCTCCGGTCGTGCCGGCACCACGACCACGCAGCGTCGCCGGCGTCCTCGCTGGGTCACGCGATCCGAACAGCCGGGCCGACCTTCCCCGTTTGCCGTGCCGGGACCCTGCCTTGCCGATCTTCCATGCAGTCGTGGACAGAATCCGCGCCGGGCCGACATCCGGTCCGCGTTGACCACGATCGGCGGGCCGCGCCGACGCCGGGTACACTCGACCGCCGGGCCGCCTGCCCGGCTCCAGCCCCCGCACAGTCCACTAGAACCAGACAGGGACTCTGATGCGGTGTATCTCCCTCCGTACCTCCCTGATCGTCACCGCGGCATGCCTGTGGGCCGGCGTCGCCTGGGCGCTGATCAACCCTCGGTTCACCCCCAAGGAACTGTTCAAGCAGTCGCAGATGATCCTCGTGGTGGACGTCAAGGAGGGGAATGCGAGAGACGAGTATCTCCTGACGACGCGGGATGTGCTCAAGAAGGGCACGACCGACGAGAAGGTCATCCGGCTTGACATCTCCAAGGCCCGCGACGAGCGGGCCGCCGATTTGTTTCGCAGGCTGGCCGCCAGCGGCAGGCCTGGGCTGTTCTTCGTGGGCGAATACGGGAGTAACCCCGGCGGCCCTGCACGGTGGGTGACGTCAACAACGACGGCCGCCAGGACGTTCTCATCGCCTACGACACCACCAGCCCGGTCACCTACTTCGGCCGCGGCTTCCTCAGTTTCGGCCATTGTCACTCGATCGACGTCGCCGAGAACAACAGCCTGCCGGCCGCCAACAACGCCCGGGACGGCGTGCAGTCCGCCTGCCTGGCGGATCTCGACGGCGATGGCGCCCAGGATCTCGCCCTCGCCCTGGCAGCGGGGGAGATCTGGGTGCTGTTCCGGGAGAACGCTGCCAAGGACGCGTTGATGGTCGTGGCCGACCTGCCGATCGACGGGCCGGCCCGGTGGCCGGTGGCCGTCACGGGCTGGATCGGCGAGCGCTGCCTCGGTGCCTGGAACGTGTCGCCCGGCACCGGTCCGGCCTGCTTCGGCCGCACCGAACCGGGGCCCATCACGCTCAGGTGGCGGCTGCCGGGGGGCCAGCCGCAGTCGCGGGAGGTCGTGATCGAGCAGGGGGGCACCGTCCGGGCTCCCCTGCGCTGACACCGCGCGAACCGGCAGCGCCGGCGCCTGCATCCTCTGCCCCGCTTACCCGCCCGACCGTCGGACTGGCTGCGGTTTTCGTGCAATCCCCGCCAGAAGTCCCGCGACTGGACGCCGGGCGGTTGCGGAACCGATTCTGTTCCCGGGCATCACGGGCGGGAGTGATCATGTTGCTCCGGACGCATGCACGGTGTTTCGCCATCGCGGCTCTCGGGCTGGCCTGCGCTGGCTGGTGCATCCCCGCCGTTGGTCGGGGGCGGGCCGGGGGTGAGGAACTGGAAACGGACCGCGACTCGTTCACGTTCGCCCCGACCACGGCCGGCGCGGGGCTCTCCATTCTCGAGGCATCGTATTCGTTCATCGAGAATCGCACCGCGCCGCAGGCCCACAGCTTCCCGGAAATCCTCCTGCGCCGGGGCGTCGGCGAGAAGGTCGAGGCGCGCCTGGGATTCAACTACGAGGCCGGCGGACCGGGCCTCGTCTCCGGCAGTGAGTTCGGCGGCGAGGACATCGAGACCGAGGACGAGAGCCGCGTGCTCTACGGGGTGAAGGTCGAAACCAGCGACCAGCGCGGCTGGTTGCCGAGGTCGTCGGTGCTGCTCCAGGGGTTCACGCCCGTCTCCGGTCCGTCGAACAAGTCCACGCTCATGCTCGGCGAGGCGTTCGGCTGGCGGTTCGCCAATGGCTGGGAATGGACGTCGGCCGTCCGCTACGGCACCGGCTTCGAGGCAGCCGACGCCTTCAACCAGTGGGCACCGTCGAGCGTGCTCAAGATTCCGGTCGGCGAACGCTGGAACGTCCATGCCGAGTACTTCGCGATCCTTTCCTCCGGCAAGGAGACCCCGCTCAACGTCCAGTACGCGAGCTTCGGCGGCCACGTCCTCGCCACCGAGAATCTCGAACTCGGCCTGCGCGTCGGCTGGGGGCTGAACGACACGTCGCCGGCGTTCTTCACCAACGTCGGCGTCGGCTGGAGGTACTGACCGTACCCGCACCGCCGGCACCGCGCCGCGCGGCCGTTGCCCGGGCCGTACCGCCGACGGTAGCATCATGCCCATGATTTCCTTCGACGATTTCGACGCCTGGGGGGAGGCCGTCAGCGGCGCGAGCCTGCGGCTCGTCTGCGACGCGGTCGAGGTGCCGCACTGGTCGCTGGGGATCCTCGATCTCGGCGGCGTGGTGCTCCAGATGGCGACGGAGGGCGGGGGCAATCTGTGCTACGGCGTCAACACGCACGCCGGACCGCTCCTCTTCGTGCCCCTGAGCCACGCCGCTGGGCACGTCGTCAACGGCGTGAGGCTCGACGAGGAGTCGCTGTTCGCCATTCCGCAGGGGGCCGACTTCAGCATCCACGTCCGCCACCGCGCCCACGCCTGGTGCTCCATCGCCCTGCCCGACGGCACCGACGTGACGGCCTGCGGCGCGGGCGGCAGCGCGCGGATCGCCTCTCCCGGCGCCGCGCTGCCGAAGCTGCGCGGCCTCGTCGGCTCGATCTTCTCCGCCCTCGAGGGAACGCCGGCGGGAACGCGGGCCCATCGGCTGGCCGGGCTCGAACTCGCCAGCGCGGCGCGGGCCTGCCTGCCGGCCGTCGCGCCGGTCCGGCGGCGCCTGGGCCGGCCGCAGGTCGACCGCAAGACCATCATTCGCCGTTCGATGGCGGTGATCGAGGAGGCCGCGACGCTGCCGACGGCGGCCGAACTGGCCCGCGAATCCGGCGTCACCGGCCGGACGTTGATTCGCGCCTTCCAAGAGACCTTCGGCACGCCGCCGAAACGCTACCTCCTGCTTCACGAACTGCACCGCATCCGCCGGGTGCTCGTCGCCGGAACCCCGGCGGACGTCACGGTGGCCGACGTTCTCGTTCGCAACGGCATCTGGGAGTTCGGCCGGTTCGCGGGACGCTACCGGCAGCGGTTCGGCGAGTCCCCTTCCGAGACGCTCCGTCGCGCCCGGGCCTGAGCCGGCCCGGGCGCCGCCGCATCCGCGGGATCAGCGGCCCGTCTGCGACCCGGCGTTCACCGCCTCCATCACCCGGTTGAGGTTGAAGCTCCCCGGCTTCTGCCGCGGCGGAAACTCCTTGAAGCTCTGCAGCCAGTTCCCCACGTAGGCCGTGGCCGGGGCGATGGCGAACATGTGCTCCAGGTACCAGCGCTGGTAGTCCATGCCGATCTCCTGCGCGAGCTCGAACGGATCCATCCGCAGGTTGACGAGCGTCGGCGCCCGCAGCTCCACGAACGGCTGCTGCCAGACGTGCATGCCGTGGGCCTTCTGCTCGAGGAACGTCAGCTTCCAGTTCTCGTACCGCAGGGCCGCGACGCTGCCGTCGTCGGTCCAGTAGATGAACTCCTTCCGCGGCCACTCCGCCTGGCCGCGGAGCGCCGGGCCGAGATCGTAGCCGTCGAGGTGCACCTTGTAGGCGCGGTCGCCGATCGTCCGCCCCTTCTTCAGGTCATCCTTCGCGGTCGTGTCGCCGGCCGCGGCACAGAGCGTGGCCAGCATGTCCTCGTGGGCGCCGATGTCGTTGATCACGGTGCCGGGCTTGATGACGCCGGGCCAGCGGATGGCACACGGCACGCGGTAGCCCCCTTCCCACTGCGTGTTCTTCTCGCCGCGGAACATCGTCGTGCCGCCGTCGGGCCAGGTGAAGGCCTCGGCGCCGTTGTCGGTGGAGTACATGACGATCGTGTTCTCGGTGAGGCCGAGGCTCTCGAGCCTGGCGAGCACCGCGCCGACCTGCCGGTCATGCTCGACCATACCGTCGGCGTAGATGCCGAGGCCGGTCTTTCCCCCCACGCCCTGCTTGAGGTGGGTGAAGATGTGCATCTTGGTGGAGTTCCACCAGATGAAGAACGGCTTGCCGGCCTTGTGGGCCTTGTCCATGAAGGCGAACGTCTTGTCGTTGACCTCCTCGTCGATCGTCTCCATGCGCTTGCGGGTCAGCGGTCCGGTGTCGGTGATCCGGCCGTCGGCGAAGGAGTGGATCACGCCGCGCGGGCCAAACCGCTTCTTGAACTCCGGGTTCTTCGGGTAGTCGGGATGCTCCGGCTCCTCCTCGGCGTTGAGGTGGTAGAGGTTGCCGAAGAACTCGTCGAAGCCGTGGTTCGTGGGCAGCATCTCGTCGCGGTCGCCGAGGTGGTTCTTGCCGAACTGGCCGGTCATGTAGCCCCGGGCCCGGAGCAGCGTGGCGATCGTCGGATCCTCCTTCTTCATTCCCTCCGGGGCGCCGGGCAGGCCGACCTTCGTCAGTCCGGTGCGGATCGGCGACTGCCCCGTGATGAAGGCGGCCCGGCCCGCGGTGCAGCTCTGCTGGCCGTACCAGTCGGTGAACATCGCCCCGTCGCGGAAGATGCGGTCGATGTTGGGCGTCTTGTAGCCCATCATCCCGTGGTTGTAGGCGCCGACGTTGAACTGCCCGATGTCGTCCCCCCAGATGACGAGGATGTTGGGCTGGCGCGGCGGGTCGGCGGCGATCGCGACGGGAATGGAAAGACCGACGGCGACCAGCGCGGCGATGCAGGCACGGCTGATGCGGACAAGAGGCTGCGATGACATGAACTGTGGTTCTCCGGTGTGAGGCGACATCATGGGGCAGAGACGCCGTTCCCGCCATGCAGGATTCGACAAAACGACGATTCATCGCCGACGCTCGTCGCCGTTTCAGCGCGGCGGGTGGGCCGGGAAGTCGGTGTACCCGGCGGCGCCCGTCGGAGCGTACCAGGTGGCCATCGCGGCCGGCTCGGCGAGCGGCCAGCCGCGGCGACACCGCTCGACGAGGTCGGGATTGCTGATGAACGGCCGGCCGAAGGCGACGAGGTCGGCGTTCCCGGCGGCGATCGCCGCCGCGGCGGACTCCGGCGTGTAGCCGCAGGCGCCGATCAGCGGCCCGTGGAACACGCGGCGAAACTCCGGCAGCGTCATCGGCTCGCCGAGGTTGTGAAACCCGAACCCCAGTCCGTCGACGACGTGCAGGTAGGCGAGGCCGCAACGGTCGAGGACCGTGGCCGCGTGCGTGAACTGCTCGCGAAAGTTGGGCGATCCCATGTCGTTGAAGACGCCGTTGGGCGAGATCCGCACGCCGACGCGTCGGGCCGGCCACTCGGCGGACACCGCCTCGACGACCTCACGGAGCAGCCGCGTCCGCTTCTCGATGCTGCCGCCGTAGTCGTCGGTGCGAAGGTTGGTTTTCGACTGCAGGAACTGGTCGAGAAGATAGCCGTTGGCGGCGTGCACCTCCACGCCGTCGAATCCGGCGGCCCGGGCCCGGGCGGAGGCGCGCCGGTAGTCGGCGACCACGCCGGCGATCTCCCATGCCTCAAGGGCCCGCGGCGTCTCGTAGGGCTTCTTGCCGAGCGGCGTATGGATGCCGTCGCCGTCGATGCGCACGGCCGACGCCGACACCGGCAGGCGGCCGTCGTGGAAGTCGCTGTGCGACGCCCGGCCCATGTGCCAGAGCTGGAGGAAGATCCGGCCGCCGGCGGCATGCACGGCCGCGGTCACGCCGCGCCAGCCGGCCTCCATGGCGTCGGTGTAGATGCCGGGCGACTCGAGCCAGCCGTTGGCCTGCGGCGAGATCGTGGTGGCCTCGGAGATGATCAGCCCGGCGGAGGCCCGCTGCGCGTAGTACTCGGCCATCACCGCGTTCGGAATCCGCTCCCGGCCGGCCCGGCCCCGCGTCAGCGGCGCCATCACGACCCGATTGGGAAGGGCGAGATCGCCGAGCTGAAACGGCTGGAGGAGCGGGGCGAAGCTGTGTGAGGGATCCATGGTGGCGGGCAGTATAGCCGCTCCAGCCAGATGCAAACGTCAGCGTGCCGCATCGGGTCCGCGGGCGTCGAGGATGGCGACGGCCTCTGGCGCCGCGTCGAGCAGGGGCGCGTGGCCGAGATAGCGCTCGGCCATCTCGCGCCGGCCGCGGGCGAGCAGCATCGCGTAGACGTGGAGTTCGAAGTGGAGCCGCAGGCCGCGCTCGGCCTCGGCCTCGCCCCGGGCTCGGAACACACCGAGCAGTGCCTCGGCCGTGGAGAGCCGGTCGCGCGCGGGCTGGTCACGGAGCCAGTAGCGGCTCGGTTCTGCGTCGGCGTCGGGGAGTCGCACGCAGCGGCCGAGTCCCTCGCAGGCACGGAGCATCTCGCCGGCCTGGCGCCACGTGCCGTCGAGAAGGATCACCGGCTGACCGGGCAACTCCGCCGGGTCCGCCGCCCGCAGCGGCTCGCCGCTCGGATGGAGGATCCACGGCTCCCGGCCCGGTGCGACGGCGGCACCGGGGAAGCCCGCTGCAGGATGCGCCCGCGTCGCCCGCTGGTAGACGTGGCAGGCGGCGCCGGTCACCGCGCGGGCGACGAGCCGGCCCGTGCTCGACGGCTTGTGCTGCTCGTGGCGGTGAATGAGCACGTGGACCGCGAGCCGCGTCGCGACCGGTGGCAGCAGGTCGCAGACGCACAAGCGTGGCGGCAGGCTGCACCGCGGGCAGCGGGCGGCACCGGCGCGAACGACGCTTCGTCCCATGGAGTCGATCCCTCCGCCGCCACGGCCGAATCGGCCGGCAGCCATTGCAGTTCGACGTCGTACCCGCCGCCATCAGCCCGGGCCAGCGTTGCCGGCGGGCAACTGTGTCATCGGCGCGGGTGGCCCGCCGGTGCGGGCGGGCGGCTCGTGGACGACGTTCCAGGCCAGTCCGAGCCGCTCCATGGCGAGGATCGCCCAATAGGTGACGTCGATCTCCCACCAGCGATGGCCGTGCTTCGCCATGCGCTGGAACGCATGGTGGTTGTTGTGCCAGCCCTCGCCGAAGGCCAGCAGTCCGACCCACCACAGGTTCCTGGAATCGTCCCCGGTCGTGTAGTTGCGGTAACCCCACATGTGCGTGGCCGAGTTGACCAGCCACGTCACGTGAAACACCACGACCATGCGCACGGCCATGCCCCACAGCAGCCACGACACGCCGGTGAACGGCCCGAACAGGAGCCAGCCGGCGGCCAGCAGGCCGATGCCCATGGCCGCGTGCCAGAGGAGGAAGGTGCGGTGAATGAAGTGCATGGCCGGATCGCGATCGAGATCGGGAGCCCAGCGGGCGACGTGCCCGGCCAACTCCCGCGGGTCGCGTCTCACGCACATCCAGAGGATATGGGACCACAGCCCGCCGTCGCGGGGCGTGTGCGGATCCCCCGCCTGATCACTGAAGGAATGATGCTTGCGGTGGTTCGCCACCCAGTGCAGCGCCGAGCCCTCCCCGGAAATGCCCCCCAGGAATGCGAAGAACAGCCGCACGATCCGCGGGGTGGCGAAACTGCCGTGCGTGAGCAGGCGGTGGTAGCCCAGGCAGACGCCGAGGCTCCCGGTGACGTAATACAGGATCAGGCAGATCGCCACGCCCGACCAGGTCATGAAGAACGGCGCTGCGACCGCCGCCGCGTGCACGCCACCGACCCACAACACGAGCGGCCAGTCGATCGTGGACCAGCGCAGCCGCCGTTGCCCGACGTCCGACGCGGCGGCGGGCACCGGCGTTCGCTCGGTACTGCCTCCGCCGACATCGCCCCCTGTCGCGGTCCGGCGCGACACACGCGTAGACTGTCGTTGGCCGGGACGGCGATGAGTGCTGGAGATCATGGGCTTTCTTGCCTGGGGGACCGCCCGACGCCGGCACGGCGGCGCGGACCCGGGGGAAGTATGATTGGGGCGACGTTCTCGGCAGTCCTGAGAACGCTGCACCAGCCACCGGACGGCCCGCAGCATGCGTGCCTGTCCTGTCGCTTGCCCAACTCTCTCCGGCGGCGGTAGTGTAGTCAGTTCGTCGACAAAGACCCGCCCACCCCCCAAACGGTGCAGGCAGGATTCCGCACCACACCGAGGGGCCTTTCCGGGCTTCCCCCCCCGCCGGAAGACTCTCGAATGACCGACGTGCCCTGGATCGACTGGTACAACGGCCTCGCCAAGCCGTCGTGGACGCCCGCCCCGCGGACGATCGGCCTCATCTGGCAGATTCTTTATCCGGTCATCGTCGCGACGTTCGGGTTCGTGTTCGTGCAGGCGGGCCGGGGCCGGCTGCCACTGCTCGTCGCCCTCCCGTTTGCGGTCAACCTCGCCGCGAATCTCCTGTTCACGCCGATCCAGTTCGGCATGCGGAATCTGCCGCTGGCCGCCGTGGACATCGTCGTCGTCTGGGGCACGATCCTGTGGATGATGCTCGCCATCTGGCCGCATCATCGCTGGGTGGCCCTGGCCCAGGTGCCCTACTTCGTCTGGGTCTCGATCGCCACGGTGCTCCAGCTCTCGATCACCTGGATGAATCGGGGCTGATCACCGCGCGGAGGCAACGCATGGCCGAGATCACGCCGGGCCGCTACCGGCACTACAAGGGGAACGAATACACGGTCCTCGGCGTCGCCCGGCACAGCGAGACCCTCGAGCAGTTCGTCGTCTACCGGCAGGAATACGGCGACTGCGGCCTGTGGGTCCGACCGGCGGCGATGTTCGCCGAGACGGTCGTGGTGGACGGCCAGACAGCTCCCAGGTTCCGGCTTCTCGACCAGCCGCCGGCGCTGGGGTCTCCATCCTGATTCCAGGGAGGCACTCCCGCTGCTCGTGTTCACGACGCTCTGGACCGCCATCTGGGCGGCGCCGCTGCCCAAGCCCGACAGGGCCCGCACCACACCCATCTTCAGGCTGCGCCACGAAGATTCCGTCTGGTGACGGTCAGGAAGAAAAGCGGCGGGAGACTTTCGTCCCCCGCCGCCGCGTGAACTCCATCCATCACGATCCGCTGCTACTGGCTGCAGCAGCCGGATCCGCAGCAGCCCTCCCGCTCGGCCTTTGCGCCGGCGGCCGGGCACTCGTCGACGCAGCACTCGCAGGTGCACTTCGCACAATTGCAGGTGCCCGTCTCGCAGCAGCCGCAGCAGTCACACTGCGGACAGCCGAGATTCCGACTGCCTTCGATGACGGCAACGAAGGGCACGAGGCCCAGCGTCGCCCAGAGAAAGAAACTGTTCATGGGACGTCTTCCTTTGCATGGGGAAACTGAATCGAACGCGCCACGTCACGACGCGTGAACGTGGGGGAGCCTGCACGCTCGCCCGATTCAGTTCCGCCAGACGCCGAAGAGGATCCGCAGCGGGCGGATCGGGACGCCAAGCAATTCCGCCACATACTCCCGGCTGACACCGAGAGCCTGCGGCACGACCGGCGGAGCAGCCGGCAGTCCGATAGCGACACTGCCGTCGCTCACGGCCGGCAGGGTGACCCTCGTCAGCGCGAGCGGCTGATCGTGCCGGGCAGTCAGGTTGCAGTGGCACGGTTGCCGGTGAGGTTCGCTGGCACTGCGGTCGGCCGCGGCTGCACAGAGCGGACACCCGCTGGCCCGGTCGTCGCCGAAATCAGCCGTCGTCGACCCATGGTCACGGCCCTGACCGGCACAGCACGGCTTGTCGCAGGCCTGGCACAGAGCCTTCGGCGTGACCTGTGCGACGACCGCCGCACATGCCACCAAGACCCACACGAGTTGTGTTCGGCTACGGACCACCGCTGCGACTCCTCGGGTTCACCCTTATTCTACGCGGCGCGGTTCGATCCGGTTCCGCCGGGCTGACAAAGCCCGGAAAACAGCCTGCAGCCGGCGTTCCCGGGATCGACTGGTATCAGCGTCGATTGGTATCGGAGCCTGTCCGCGCCGACGTGGACGGCGGTGCCTCGACGAACCGCCGTGCCTGTTCGCCCGACTGGGGATTCCAGATCGGGTTTACGCCCGCCGGCAGCGGATCGCAGCGCACGTAGATCCGCCGCGGCGCCTGCTCGAAATAGAGCAGCAAAGCCGGGCAGAGCCAGCCCTCCATGCGTTGCCCAGCGATGGTGCCCGCGTACCAGTTGCCCAAGCAGTCGTCCGCCCGCAGCCACTGCAGCTCGGCGTCATAGCCACCGAACGGCTCGTCCGCGAAGGTCATCGTAAAGCCCCTCGTGGCGTCGGGAATGCCCTTGGCATCCACCACGCGGGAGATCATTTCGGTCATCCCCAGCACGAAGGCCTCTTCCTTCAGGCCCGTGCGCACATCGTCGAATACCCAGCACGAGTCGTTGAGCAGGTAGGGGTACAGGGTCAGGACACGTCGCTCGCTCATGACTTGGCTCCTTGGGATGTCTCGTAGGAAACGTCGAAAAACTTCTGGCACGTGTTGCAGAACCAGTTGCCGGGCTTCGGCCCGTTGGGAATCAGCTTGAATTTCGGGCACGTGGCGGCCATCCAGATCGTGATCCAGACGATGCCCACCTGCACCGAGGCCGTGTTGGACGTGCCGCACTGCGGGCAGGGCGGCACCTCCATCTGCGTGAACCGGGCGTAGATCTCCTGGTAGATCTGCTCGCGGGTGCGCGTCTTCGGAGAAGCGGCCATCGTGCGTACTCCAGAATGAGCCACGCACCAAGAACCAGGCCGATGGGCGTCGCCGCCCGTCGGTCTGCTGCAACATTCTTTCGTGAGGAGAAAACCCTCACGCACATCCCGCAGGCATTGTCATGCCGGCGGAAGCACCGTGTGCCTTGCAGTGGCCCGGTTGCCGAAACGCCGCCGAGGCGTTTCCGACACGCCTTGGGGGACGTGTCGTTCCTGATGCTGAGAGAATTCTACGCGCCGCATCGGCCGCGGGCCAGCGTTCGGTGCCCGTCACGTGTGTCATAGCCAGGCACTCACAAGATGCTGGGGAGCGGGCCGCGCGGACCAAGGTTGTCCGCACCACTGGTGACAATGCCACGCGGATCGGGAGCAAGCGAAGGGTCTGCAACGACCGAGTCACGAGGAGGGGACACCGATGATCGGACCAGCGAAGAATCGTCTGCATGATTACGAGGCCGGTTGGCTCACGCTGCTCGTCAGCATGCGGGTTGCGACAGAAGCCCAGGCGCGGGCGGCCATGAGTCGAGTGGCGCACAGGGCCATCGACGACATGGAGGCCCGGCGGGAGAAGCGGCGCAGCGAAAAGCGGCGGAGACAACCGCCCGAGTGACTCCATTCGCCGTGCCGCGGTGTGGCGCAGATTCCGGCACGACGACGGGCAACCGCCCGATGCAGCGGTGTTGATCACTCAGCCCGACAGCAGGCCGACGAATTCCGCGATGACGCGGAGGTCGTCCACTTGGTCGGGGTTGACCCAGATCGCGTGGAAATCCTTGTTCCGCGGCACCAGGTGAATCGCCGTGTGCGTCCACGATCCGCCTCCGCCGGAGTCCGTGTCTTCCACCTTGAGGGAGCGATACTCCTTCACGGTGTACGACCCACCCGTCTCGGGGTCGGCGATCGCCCGGTGCTGAACCAGCAGCACCTTGCCGCCACGGCTGCCGGCCACGTCGCGGCGAAACACGCAGTAGGAGCCGTCGGGAATCAGCGGCTCCATCGACCGGCCGAAAACCTGCGACACGAAATGCCGCTCGTCCGCCTTGAGGCCCGCCGGCGTCGGGACCCAGCCGAGGCAGTCGGCCGCCGTGCTTGGGCCAAATTCGCTCGCAGCAGCCTGGAGGTCATAGAGGGGCAGCCATTCTGCATATCGCTCGCCCAACGGCTTCGGCTCGATGCGAACCGCGCCCGCGCCCGATTCGCTTTCCGTCGGCCTCGCTGCCTGCTGCGCAAACGTTCGCGACGCCAGCCGGAGCCGCTCGCGGAGATAGTCTCTCAAGGCCGGATCCGCGCACCACACGAAGCATCCCTTTCGGCCCCGTGAGAGCAGCACCTTGTAGGTGTTCTTGATAATCGCCTGCACTTTCGCGTGGACTTCAGCGGTTGCGTCCGCGTCGCCCTTGGCCTCGGTGAGGGCCTTCTTCCAGCCCTTGAGCGAGCTGTCGGTCTTGGCCCGCTTCGCGGGATCGCCGACGACCTTTCCGTTTTCGTACCGCAGGTCCGGCCCGATGAGCACGCCCAGCCAATCGAATTCCACGCCCTGGCAGGTATGCACGCAGCCGACCTGCTCGATGCCGTCCTTCGACGTTGCCCAGTTCTCGCCCATGAAGTTCCACGGCAGCGAGAGCCCGTCGGCCTGCACGTGCTTCACGTGCCCATGCCGCTGGCGGCCCGTCGTGGGCCACTCCCACGAATATCCAGCGATCAGGCGGGCCTTGTTGGTGGCGTTCTTGGCCTGCAGCGCGGCGTACATCGTCTGGGCGTCGTCGAACACCCGAAACTCATACTGCTCGTCGGCCCAGTTGTCGAAGTTGCCCGTGGGCCGCAGCTGCAGCACGTCGTCGAGCCAGTTGAGATAGCCGTCGGAGCCGCCGCAGCGGAACTGGGCCGTGAGCGTAAAGGGGGCATGGACGTTGGCCTTGAACTTCTTCGCCGCTTCCCGGATCCGCTCCTCGCTGCCCGAGTCGATCCACTGCACCCGCTGCGTCTCGTCGAGAAAGAACACGCTGATGCGGGCCGCCCGCACCATGTCTTCCACCATGCTCTCACCCTTGTATTGATAGGCCTCGTCTTTCAGGCGGTGGGCCTCGTCCACGATCAAGACCTCGTGCGTTCTGTCTTTCATGAAATCGGCCGTGTGAAAACTCCACGACGACTGAAACAGGGCCTCCCCATCCTCCCGGTAGTCACGGTGCCGCTTCGTGAGCTGCTCGGCGAGCGTGTCGCGAAACGCCTTGTTGGGCGCGACCAGAAACCCCAGCCGCTTTGATTTCAGCACCTCGGCGAGCAGTCGCACGGCGATGACGGATTTTCCCGTGCCGGGCCCGCCGTGCACGATGAACACCTGCCGCTTGGCGGCGCTCGCCACGCCGGTGATCGCATGCCGAATGATCTGGAAGGCTTCGTTCTGGGTGTCGAGCAGTTCAAACTCCTCGTTGCCGTCGAGCATGCTGCCCACGCGTTCGATGAGCGCGGGCGCCGGGATGAGCCGCCCCTTCTCCAGCAGGTAGAGCACGTCGTGCCGCGACCGGTGCCGCACGTATTTCTCGATATACCGCGAGAGGGCGTCGGCATCGTCGGCGAGGAAAAGATGCGTGTCGTCGATGATGCGGCGGTAGCGGGGATCCTCGAGCGGCTCCGGCTTTCGGCGGACGAGGTTGAAGAGGTAGGCGGCCGAGTGGATGCCCACGCTCTTGTCGGCGATGTCGGCATTGAACCGCAGGATCAGCCCCTTGTATTTGCGGGCCTGCACGCAGGGATGCTGGGAGAGCGAGCCGCCGCCGTAGGGCGACCAGACGAGGTCCGGCACGTCCGACTTGTCGGCGTCGCTCCACGACTTGAGCTCGAGCACCAGGCCGTTGTCGTTGGTGCCGTCATTGCCGGCGAGCAAGACGTCCACCCGGGATCGGCCGGCGGCGGAGATGTGGTATTCGATGGCCACCTGCATGTCGTCATCGACATCGGCCCGCCGCAGCGCGCTCGAGAACCGCGTGTATTCATCCGCCCACACGTGCCGATCCGCCGGCACGCCTCCGGTCTGCCGCTCGAAGCCGTCGATCAGCCGCCGCTCGAGGCGGTTCAGGTCGACATCTTCGAGAAACTGCCGCTTCGTCTCGGCGTAGATGATCACGGCTCGCGGAGCTCCGTGTATTTCCGGGCGTTGCCGCGGGCGAGGGCGACGGGGTATTTCTGCTCGTTGGAGGCGAGCTTATCGGCGATTGCCTTGCCGACGTCGATGTCGAGCCGATCGGCGAGCAGGAGTGCAAAGAGCAGGACGTCGGCGACCTCTTCCACGACGGCGTCGCGTTTGGCGTTGTCCTTCAGCTCGCGTTCGATCTCCTTGTCGCTCTTCCAGAGAAACCGCTCCTGCAGTTCCGCCGCCTCGATGGCGATGGCGGCAGCGAGATTCTTCGGCGTGTGAAATTGCGACCAGTCGCGGGCGTCGCGAAACCGGCGGGCCTCGGCCATGAGTGCCTGCCAGGAATCAATTTTCGTGCCGGTGGGACGGCGGGCTGGGGTGGGTTTTTTCATGCCGGGGAGTGTACCGCCCGGTGGAGCGGTGCGCCCTGACGCGGCTGTATGCGCCTGCACGGGCGGGCGGAACCTGATCGGGCTACGTCTCTCTCCGTTTGGCGTTGTCATCGGATCACCTATCGCGGTTCAGGCATTTCGCAGCCAGTCGCGGGACACACGGTGATGTGCGCTCACGCCTTGTCGGTGAGGTACTCGCTCACGCCTTGTCGGTGAGGTACTGGCTCACGCCCTGATAGTCCGCCGGGCTCCGCATCTTGTCGCTCGGGCCCGCACGGGAAGCCATGACGGACCGGCGGGCCTGCACGGGCTACACTCGGCGGTCATGGAGACCTTTCGCCTGCTCCTGTTCACGACGCTCTGGACTGCGATCTGGGCGGCAGCGCTGCCACAACTCTCCCGCCGCGTGGAACTCGTGGCCGGGCTGATCCCGTTTGCGGCCTTCGGCCTGCGGGTGTTCGGGGCCTGCTTCATCGGCGTGCCGGCCGACGATCCCGTGCGGATGGCGCTGGCGCCACTGGTTGACTGGATCAACGGCGGGTCGGGTCCGGTGCCGTTTCAATGGGTGCTCGACGTCACCGTGGCCATCGGGCTCGTGTGGTTCGCGTCGATCGCGCACATCTCGCGCCGATGGCGGCTGGCCACGATCTGGGTCATGCCGGCCGTGGCGCTGGCGAGCCTTGCGGCGGGGCGGTCGTAGGGCGGCCACTCCGCCGCCTGGTCGATGGTCGTCATTGCCTCGCGCGTTAGACTGACGCGATCGGCCGTCCCATCACGCAGCAAGGAGCAGACCATGAACCGGATCATGCAGCAGGCCACGTTTCGCCTGGCAGCCTGCGGGCTCGTCGCCCTCGCGATCATCGGCGTGCCCGCGGCCCTGGCCTGGGCGCGCGGCGGCCATGGCGGCGGGCACGGCGGACACCACGGCGGGCATCACAGCGGCCATCACGGCCACACGGGCCACCATCACCACTCGGCGCACCGGCACTCGAGCCATCACTCCCACCATCACTCCCACTTCGGCAACCACGATCGCCCCTTCTCACGCGGCTGGTACGGACGCCACGCCGGCGCCTGGGGTGGCGGCTGGGGCTGGGGGAATCCCTGGCACACCGCCGGCTGGCGCAACGCAGCGGAATGGGTCGGCCTCGATGCCGCTGCGACTGCGGCGTGGCGCGGCTACGGCCCTGTCGGCACCACGATCTACGACACCGACCACGAAGACCTGCAGGCCGCCGACTCCCAGTTCGCCGAGGGGCGGAATCTCTCGGAGGCGGAATTGGTGGCCGAGTCGAAGGAAGCCCGCGCACTCGCCGCGAAGGGGCAGACCGAGCCCGGCAAAGACGCCCCGTTTCTGCCGCTCGGCGTATTCACGCTCGCGCCGGAAAACCAGACCGAGGCGACCGCCATGCTCCAGCTCGCCCTCGGCAAGGACGGCGTGCTCCGCGGCACCTATCACGACCTGCTCGGCAACGCCGATCATCCGATCCGCGGGTCGGTCGACAAGGCGACGCAGCGCGTGGCGTGGACGTTTGGCACGCACGGCAAGGTGACGTTTCAGACGGCCCTCCCCGTGCTCACCGAACCATCGGGCCCGGTATCGGTGCATTACGAGAACGGCCAGACGCGGCAATGGGTGCTCGCCCGGTACGACCACGAGCCCGGCGACGACGATCCTGCCGCGGAGTAGGCCGCCCGCCGGGCAAGCGCACCGGACCATGCCGCGCGGCCGCCTGCCGACGCCCCACGAGGCCACAAGGTTTGCCGGGCCTCGCCAGTTGAACGCGGGCCGGGCTCCGGCCGGGGATTCGCCACATTCAGCCGTGCGACTGCGTCGATGGTATCGACGAAACGACGGGCGACGGGCACTGGCGGCTTTCATGCGACCACACGGCGGGGCTCACGACGGGCAGCGGCGCACCCGCTGGATCGGCTGGCCGGCCTGGTGCCTGGCCGCCGGGCTGGGGTGGTGCCTTGGCGGCCCGGTCACGGCGGCCGATCCGCCGCAGCCGTATCTCGCGGAGCCGCGGTATGAACTGGCGCCGCACCTGCTGGGCGCGAAGACCGGCTCCCGGCAGCGTCTGGCCGACGCCGGCGTGAGCATCCTCGCCGACAACACGGGCTTCTTCATCGGCAACACGAACGGCGGCTTCGATCAGGCCTTCGACTACGCCGGTCACGGCGACTACTGCATGCTCGCCGACGGCAGCACACTCGGCGTCCGCGACGGGCTGTACCTCAAGCTCCGCGCCGAGCATCGCTATGGTTCGACGATCGTCGGCAACGTGGGCTGCTTCATCTCGCCGACGCTCATCGCCGACCTGCCTATCTACGACAGCGAGGAGGTGTATCTGACCAACGTCCTGCTCACGCAGGAGCTCAGCGACGCGTTCTCCGTGTTCGCCGGCAAGATGGACACGCTCGACGGCGACATGAACGCCTTCGCCCACGGGCGGGGCAAGACGCAGTTCTCGAACATGGGGTTCGTGTTCAATCCGATCGTGAGTGCGACCGTGCCCTACTCCACCCTGGGCGCCGGATTCGTGCTCCATCCCGCCGACGGCCCGATGGCGATGGTGACCGTGCTGAACTCGACCGACACGACCGCCACGAGCGGCTTCGACACGCTGTTCAGCGACGGCATGCTCCTGTCGGTGGCCGTGCGGGTGCCCACGCGCCTGTTCGACCGGCCCGGCCACCAGCTGCTCGGCGGCACCTGGAACAGCCGGACATACACGTCGATCGCCGAGGCCTACATCCCCTATCCGGACGTGGCCACGCCGACGATCCGCGGCTCGTGGTGCCTGTACTGGAACTTCGACCAGTACCTGTTCGTCGATCCGACCGATGCGTCGCGGGGCTGGGGTCCGTTTGGCCG
Source organism: Planctomycetia bacterium (assembly GCA_014192425.1). Classification (NCBI taxonomy): domain Bacteria; kingdom Pseudomonadati; phylum Planctomycetota; class Planctomycetia; species Planctomycetia bacterium. The sequence continues at coordinate 91,399 of BJHK01000002.1, forward strand.
TGCGGGGATCGCGGATCCCGCCACGAGCCCGATCGACGCCTTCCTGAGCGTCGGCCTCGGGGGCAACGTGCCGGTCCGGACGCGGCCTGACGACACGTTCGGCGTCGGCTGGTACTGGGCATCGACCAGTCCCCAGATCGGCACGCTGATCACGGCGCAGTTCGGGCCGATCGGCGACGGCCAGGGCATCGAGTGCTTCTACAACTACGCGCTGACGCGTGCCGTCCGCATCACGCCCGACGTGCAGTATGTGGTGCCGGCCCTGCGGTCCGCTGCACCGGCCGTGATCGCGGGCGTCCGGGCGCTCGTGAGTTTCTGATCCGTCACTACCCCGACACGGATCCGACACACGCAGTCCAGCCCGAAGGCAACCTGACAAGCGGAAGTCACCCGGCGCTCAATCCGGCTCCCCGAAACGGGGTGGCCGCCGCGGGAGGGACGAAAACGGTGGCTGGCACCTTTTTCCGGCCCCGAGCCAATCACGCTCGAGCCGGAGGATGCCGCCGACCGAACGTTCGTCGGGGAATTCGTTGGAACAATCCCCTGACCGTGGTGGCGCGTATCGCGACGACCGCCATGCCGCGTTACGACGCGATCTATCTCGCGTGGGCGATCTCGTCGTGTTGCACGGGCCGCACCTGTTCGGCTCGCAGCGTTGCCACGGCAATCGTTTCCCCGTCGAGCGTCATGAACTCGACTTCGTATCCCTTACCCTCGTCATGCACCAGCACGACCGTCCCGATGTCGCCGGCTGCGAGGCCGTGGTCAGGGAGATCGCACGTCAGCACGACTTCGTCGAGTTCATCGATCACGTGAGGGTGACCTCCGGACACTAGAAGAATCTTCGTTCCACATGGGCATTTTACCTTCTCCGGCGGACAGGGTGGGCGGTCACGAATCGAGGAGTCGGGACCAGGGTTGTCCCTGTCGGCCGTAGACTCGCGGCCATGGTTTCCATCCCGCCACCGGTTCGCGATCTCCGCGCCGACCTCGCGTGGCGGCCGAGGGCGACGCGACCGCTCTCGAGGCCGAATGTCTCGGCCGGTTCCGCGACTGGTTCGTGATGCTCGCCACCACGCGGATGACCAAGTCGTTCAAGATGGTCCTCCTGCGGGTGTTGCTCGACCGGATGTTGCTCAAGAAGGACGCCGTCTTTGCGGGGATGACGATCCCGGAGCTGGCGGCGAAGTGTCGGGAGTTTCTCGTGACCCACGAGTTCCCAAAGCCTGCACGAGGACCTACCTCGTCGATATATGTGAACCTAAGTCCGCCTTACTCGTAGCCCCGAAGGCGCGATTCGATCGCTTCTGGGTCTTGCCGCCAATCCAGAACGGCGAAGATTTCGATGGTTGTGCCCGTGAGTTCATAGAAGATGCCAAACGGGAACCGCTTCGAGAGAGCTCGGAGCAATCCGTGCTGCCTCTCATGCACCCCCGCATGAATCTTCAGGGCCTCGATGACGGCAGCGAGGCATGCGATGAAGTACTCACCCGCGCCGTCCGCTGTGCGTCGTAGAAGTCGGCAGCCCTGGCGAGGTCGCTTTCTGCCTCGGGCAGGATCCGAATCTTCATGAGCCGCGGGCCTGAAGCCGCTTCTTCGCATCCTCCCAATCAACGAACGACGTGCGGCCTTCTCGCACCGCGGCAATCCGTTCCGCGAGCACAGCGCCGTGCCACGCCGGCGATGGAACGTCCGAAGGCCGCTGCGAAAGCGATACCCAGAGCCGCTCCATGAGGGCGAGCTCTTCGGGCGTGCTCAGGGATTCAACGGAAAGATTGTTGCTCATGGAAAACTCATTGCTGCGAACGTTTGTCCGAAGTCACTCGCCGGAATTACGCCAATACTCCGGCCTGCGACTGTGGTGGGCGATCGCTACGACAGTGACTCGCTCGCCATCAACTTGAAAAATGATTCGATATGGGAACCGCTTCACGCGGGCCTGTCGATGAACTGTATCCAGCCGGCCAAACCTGTCGGGTTGATGTGCCGCACGTTCGATCGCGTTGGCAACCTCTTCTGTGAAGCGTGTGGCTGCGGATTCACTTCTCGCGGCGTACCAGTTGAAGGCGGCGTCGAAGTCCGCCTTGGCGCTCGCAAGAAGCACAATCTCCGCCATGGGCCGTACTATTCGCTCGGAGGCGAGCGGTGAAGTCTCGCCAAAGCCTCGGACTGAACGACTTCCCACGGAATCGTCTTCGCTGTGCCTGCAGCGAGTTCGGCGGACCGCCGTTGGATTTCAGCCATCCACTCTTCCGAAAGCGGCGGCAGCGCTTCGTCGGGCAGTGTGTCCCAGAGGGCATCGATCAGTTCGAGACGGTCGGCGACGGGCAGTTGTGCCGCATCGGCCAGAAGTGCGTCGATCGTGCTCATGGCAGTGTGCCTCGTGTTCCAAGGAATATACAGGCGTTCACTTTTTGTGTCAACGCCCTCTCACGCCCCGATTCTACCCCGGACCAAGGTTGTCCCGGTGGTTCGTACACTGTCGCCATGCGGCCGGATGCCGGATCACCGTCTCCCTCACCTTTCTCGGCCATCCCCGAGGCGGAGTGGCTGTGCGCAAACGCCCTCGCCTTTGCGATCTTCGATTCGTTTCCCGTGTCGCCGGGCCACGTGCTCGTGATCACGCGGCGGGTGGTGCCCACCTTCTTCGACTGCACGGCCGCGGAGCAGGCGGCGGTGATGGAGTTCGTGGGCGAGGTGAAGCGGCTGCTCGATGAGCGGCTCGATCCGAAGCCCGATGGCTACAACGTGGGCTTCAACGCCGGGGTTGCTGCCGGCCAGACCGTGCCGCATGTGCATGTGCACGTGATCCCGCGGTATGCCGGCGACATGCCCGACCCCCGTGGGGGCGTGCGGCATGTGATTCCGGAGAAGGGGAACTACCTGGCGGCAGAAAAAGGTGACAGCCACCTTTTCCGCGGCGGAATAGGTGGCTGTCACCTTTTTCTCACCCGAGGACGACGTCGTCCGTCGAGCCCTCCATCTCCTCGGCCATCCAGCGGACGTCGTGGCCGTCGCTACGGATGGCCGTAACGATCGCCGCGTCCACGCCCTCATCGGCGAGAAATCTCATGCCGAATCCGGTTCAGCCACGGCATGGACGGTCTCGTGGGCCATGGCTTCGGCTGCATACTCGAGTGCCGCGAGCACAGCTTCGCGCGTGAGCCGCGGGTGCGACTCGAGGAGTTGATCGATCGATTCCCCACAGGAGAGCTTTCGGAGAATCGTCTCGACCGTAATGCGAGTACCCCGGACAACCGGCTTTCCGGTCATCACGTTGGGATCGGACTGGATTAGGCTGGAAGTCATAAAGACCTTTCGGCGAACGGTTGAGCGAGTGTACGGCCGTGCAGTTGCTGCGTCAAGTGGACGTAGGTCGATTTTACCCGTTGTCTGCGGACCAGGGTTGTCCCTGCCGGGGATAGACTCGCGGCCATGGTTTCCACCCTGCGACTGGTTCGTGATGCTCGCCACCACGCGGATGACGAAGTCGTTCAAGATGGTCCTCCTGCGGGTGTTGCTCGACAACGACGCGGTCTTTTCGGGGATGCCGATCCCGGAGCTGGCGGCGAAGTGTCGGGAGTTTCTCGTGGCCCACGAGTTCCTCCGCCGCGACATCGCCGACACTGCCACGGGGCAGCCGGTGGAGATGTCGCCGCGGAAGTGGGAATCGAGCTGGCGGAAGTTCCTGATCTCGATCTGGATGCAGGAGCAGGAGGGCCGGAGCTGGTTCGCTATTGCGGGCGCCCTCACGATCGTCGGGGAGTTCTCAAAGCTCGTCATGCGGTCTTGAGCCGACGACCGAGAGGAGGCGGGTGATAGGGCTGACAATCAGGCCCGAAACCGTGTTTCTCACATATTGAAGACAAGGCGTCTTGTTTCTCACTTTTGCCAAAAAGTGAGAAACAAGCCATTCCGGCCGTCAGAAGACTTTTCGGCCTTCGCCTGTTCCGCCCGTGTCCGGCGGGCTCGCGCGAGGGCCGGATCGTGCTCGTGCAGTTCGCGTCGCTCGGCGCGGGCGAGAACGGCGGCCGGTTCACCGTCAAGAAGTACCACTCGGAGAAGACGGTCACCGCCGACGGCTGGCGGCACGACCGCATTCAGCTCCTGCCACTGAATCCATTGTTCGAGCCGATCACGCTCGAGCCGGAGGACGCCAGCGACCTCACGATCGTCGGGGAGTTCGTCCGGGTCGCATCGTGACCGCAGAACCCTCGGGCATTAGCGCGGCGTGGCCAGCCTCGCCTCTTCACGGCTTTCGAAGACGGCAAGCTCCTCGTTGATCTTGGCGATCATCTTGCGTACGCCTGCCTTGGTGAATCCCTTCTCGCCGACGGGATGATCGCGCTCGAGGTCGGCGATCCGCTGCTCCAGGATCCGGAGGTCGCTGTGGGCCTTCTCATATTCAGCGGCGTTGGTAATCACAGCACCACCTCCACCAGGCCTTTTCGTGTCGCAGGATCGCTCGTCCGACTAAAGAAGTGTATCCAATCGTCCCAGTCGCGGCGATCTTCCGCCGCAAACAGGTGTTCTGTCGGACGCATTCCGAGAATCTCCGACAACTCTATGGCATCAAGATTGCCGCGGGCCACGCGATCGGCGAAGTCTGTTCCGAGCAAGACAACGGCGTCCGCGTCGTTGGGAGATCCTTGGCTGTCACGAAGCTTCCGTTAAGACAAAACCGCAGGGCCCCGGAGGATCGGCAGAGTCGCATCCATCGGCTGATTTGTCGGCCCAGCCGTTTTCGCTCGACTGAGCCAGCAGCGAATCGATCCATGACTTCTCCCTCGAATGCCTCGTGCATTCCTTCAGGCAAAAACCCCGTTGGCAAAAACGGCGGAATCAAAGCAATCGGCTCCAGCCTCGCGACCGTATTAGTGTACAGGCGTTTCGTATCGGGTCAAGCCCCCTGCGAGGCGTTAGCCGACCCGGGGACCAGGGTTGTCCCTGCCGGGCGTAGACTCGCGACCATGGTTTCCATCCCACCACTCGTTCGCGATCTCCGCGCCGACCTCGCGCGGCGGCCCACGATGACGGAGCTGTTTCACCGGGGCTACAACCCGCGCACGCTGCCGCCGGAGTTCACGACCTGGTTCGACTTCGTGGCGGCCGAGGGCGACGCGACCGCTCTCGAGGCCGAATGTCTCGGCCGGTTCCGCGACTGGTTCGTGATGTTCGCCACCGCGCGGATGACCAAGTCGTTCAAGATGGTCCTCCTGCGGGTGTTGCTCGACAACGACGCGGTCTTTTCGGGGATGCCGATCCCGGAGCTGGCGGCGAAGTGTCGGGAGTTTCTCGTGGCCCACGAGTTCCTCCGCCGCGACATCGCCGACGCCGCCACGGGGCAGCCGGTGGAGATGTCGCCGCAGAAGTGGGAATCGAGCTGGCGGAAGTTCCCGATCTCGATCTGGATGCAGGAGCAGGAGGGCCGGAGCTGGTTCGCTATTCGCCGCGACTCCCTGCGCGTGGCCTTCGAGTGCGACCCTTTTCACACGAAGGTGATTCAATCCCGCGGCAAACCGTTTCTTAAAGTGGCTCCGGTGGATGAAGAGCCGGGTCGGCCCGACGGACCGGTGCTCGTGCGGCTGCCGGATGGCCGGGACTGGGAGTTTCGGTTCGTGAAGATCGCCTGCAAGATGGCCGGCCCGCGCGGATCCAACGTGGGCGACACGCTTCCAAACGCGCTTCCCACGCTCCTGCGGGAGTGGTTCGGCCCCGACGCCGGTCTCCCCGGCACGAGCTTTGAAGTGGAGTTTCACCGCGACGGCCCCACTTGGCACATCGCTCCGCTATGGAAGGAAAACGGTGCCAGCCACCATTTGCCGGTCGCCGCAGGCGATCCGGTCCCGGCCGCAGGCCGGGATCTCCAGACAAATGGTGGCTGGCACCTTTTTCCGGGCCCGCTCCTCCCCTCCCCGCCCCCCGCCTCCCGCTTCAGCACCCACGTACCCGTCTACGACCTCACCGCCGCGGCAGGCTTTTGGGGCCCGGAGAGCGTGCCGGAGGAGATCGGCTGGACGGAGGTGCCGGGCGTGGCGGTGAAGCCCGGCATGTTCGTGGCGCGTGTGACGGGCACGTCGATGGAGCCGCTGATCCCGGACGGCTCATGGTGCCTGTTCCGCCCGTGTCCGGCGGGCTCGCGCGAGGGCCGGATCCTGCTCGTGCAGTTCGCGTCGCTCGGCGTGGGAGAGAACGGCGGCCGGTTCACCGTCAAGAAGTACCACTCGGAGAAGACCGTCACCGCCGACGGCTGGCGGCACGACCGCATTCAGCTCCTGCCGTTGAACCCGGCGTTCGAGCCGATCACGCTCGAGCCAGAGGACTCCGACGCCCTCGCGATCGTTGGGGAGTTTGTTCGCGTAACTACATGACGGACTTTTTTGATAAGCGTAACGTCACGTCCGTATCAAGCACCCCGAATGCGAATTGTCGCGTGTTGGATCACCGTGAAAGCCCCGGTGAGTTGGGTCTGATACTCGGCAATCGCTTGGGCGACGATGCGGCCCTTGCGGTCGTTGGCAATGCCATCGACGCGAACAAGCACGACGCCGCAGTGGTGAAGTCGCCGCCGAAAAACGAGTTCCCCGAAATCCTTGTCTTCGGTGATGAGAATTCTGGCATCCCTCGCCGCAGCGTCGAGGACGACGTCGTCCGTCGAGCCCTCCATCTCCTCGGCCATCCAGCGAACGTCGTGGCCGTCGCTACGGATGGCCGTAACGATCGCCGCGTCCACGCCCTCATCGGCGAGAATTCTCATGCCGAATCCGGTTCAGCCACGGCATGGACGGTCTCGTGGGCCATGGCTTCGGCTGCATACTCGAGTGCCGCGAGCACAGCTTCGCGAGTGAGCCGCGGGTGCGACTCGAGGAGTTGATCGATCGATTCCCCACAGGAGAGCTTTCGGAGAATCGTCTCGACCGTAATGCGAGTACCCCGGACAACCGGCTTTCCGGTCATCACGTTGGGATCGGACTGGATTAGGCTGGAAGTCATAAAGACCTTTCGGCGAACGGTTGAGCGAGTGTACGGCCGTGCAGTTGCTGCGTCAAGTGGACGTAGGTCGATTTTACCCGTTGTCTGCGGACCAGGGTTGTCCCTGCCGGGGATAGACTCGCGGCCATGGTTTCCACCCTGCGACTGGTTCGTGATGCTCGCCACCACGCGGATGACGAAGTCGTTCAAGATGGTCCTCCTGCGGGTGTTGCTCGACAACGACGCGGTCTTTTCGGGGATGCCGATCCCGGAGCTGGCGGCGAAGTGTCGGGAGTTTCTCGTGGCCCACGAGTTCCTCCGCCGCGACATCGCCGACACTGCCACGGGGCAGCCGGTGGAGATGTCGCCGCGGAAGTGGGAATCGAGCTGGCGGAAGTTCCTGATCTCGATCTGGATGCAGGAGCAGGAGGGCCGGAGCTGGTTTGCTATTCAACGCGACTCCCTGCGGGTGGCCTTCGACTGCGACGAGCGGCTGCGGGAGCCGCTTGAGAGCATGAGTGGAGAACTCGTCGATTTCCGGCTGGCAGCCCACGCCCGACCGCGGGCGAGTGCGACCGGGTTCGTGGCGAAGTCAGCGCGGCGTGGCCAGCCTCGCCTCTTCACGGCTTTCGAAGACGGCAAGCTCCTCGTTGATCTTGGCGATCATCTTGCGTACGCCTGCCTTGGTGAATCCCTTCTCGCCGACGGGATGATCGCGCTCGAGGTCGGCGATCCGCTGCTCCAGGATCCGGAGGTCGCTGTGGGCCTTCTCATATTCAGCGGCGTTGGTAATCACAGCACCACCTCCACCAGGCCTTTTCGTGTCGCAGGATCGCTCGTCCGACTAAAGAAGTGTATCCAATCGTCCCAGTCGCGGCGATCTTCCGCCGCAAACAGGTGTTCTGTCGGACGCATTCCGAGAATCTCCGACAACTCTATGGCATCAAGATTGCCGCGGGCCACGCGATCGGCGAAGTCTGTTCCGAGCAAGACAACGGCGTCCGCGTCGTTGGGAGATCCTTGGCTGTCACGAAGCTTCCGTTAAGACAAAACCGCAGGGCCCCGGAGGATCGGCAGAGTCGCATCCATCGGCTGATTTGTCGGCCCAGCCGTTTTCGCTCGACTGAGCCAGCAGCGAATCGATCCATGACTTCTCCCTCGAATGCCTCGTGCATTCCTTCAGGCAAAAACCCCGTTGGCAAAAACGGCGGAATCAAAGCAATCGGCTCCAGCCTCGCGACCGTATTAGTGTACAGGCGTTTCGTATCGGGTCAAGCCCCCTGCGAGGCGTTAGCCGACCCGGGGACCAGGGTTGTCCCTGCCGGGCGTAGACTCGCGACCATGGTTTCCATCCCACCACTCGTTCGCGATCTCCGCGCCGACCTCGCGCGGCGGCCCACGATGACGGAGCTGTTTCACCGGGGCTACAACCCGCGCACGCTGCCGCCGGAGTTCACGACCTGGTTCGACTTCGTGGCGGCCGAGGGCGACGCGACCGCTCTGGAGGCCGAATGCCTCGGCCGGTTCCGCGACTGGTTCGTGATGCTCGCCACCACGCGGATGACGAAGTCGTTCAAGATGGTCCTGCTGCGGGTGTTGCTCGACAACGACGCGGTCTTTTCGGGGATGCCGATCCCTGAGCTGGCGGCGAAGTGTCGGGAGTTTCTCGTGGCCCACGAGTTCCTCCGCCGCGACATCGCCGACGCCGCCACGGGGCAGCCGGTGGAGATGTCGCCGCGAAAGTGGGAATCGAGCTGGCGGACGTTCCCGATCTCGATCTGGATGCAGAAGCAGGAGGGCCGGGAATGGAAGTTTCGGTTCGTGAAGATCGCCTGCAACGTGGCCGGCCCGCGCGGATCCAACGTGGGCGACACGCTTCCAAACGAGCTGCCCACGCTCCTGCAGGAGTGATTCGGCCCCGACGCCGGTCTCCCCGGCACGAGCTTTGAAGTGGAGTTCCACCGCGACGGCCCCACCTGGCACATCGCCCCGCTACGGAAGGAAAACGGTGCCAGCCACCATTTGCCGGTCGCCGCAGGCGATCCGGTCCCGGCCGCAGGCCGGGATCTCCAGACAAATGGTGGCTGGCACCTTTTTCCGGGCCCAGCTCCTGCCGGTGAACCCGTCGTTCGAGCCGATCGCGCTCGAGCCGGAGGACGCGGGGGATCTCACGATCGTCGGGGAGTTCGTGCGGCTCGCCTGAACCACCTACTCCGCCTCGGGCGTCCATGGCCCGCCGGGCTTCCACATCTGCGTGAACGGCACGGCATCGCGGACAGCGCACAGCAGCGGCCAGAGAAACACCTGAATCGCTTCGGCCACGTGCGCCGGATCCGGTTCCGCATCGAGACGGCTCCGGCGGAGAAATGCCCGCCATTGCACCTCGCGACTCGGATCAGCCATGAAGGCGGTCGTCAGCGCGAGCGGAAGTTCGTCCGGTATGGCTGTGCCGCGATGCCGGAACGTGCCCTCCAGGCTTGCGGCCAGGGTCGGGCCCGCGAAGGCAAACGCATTGGAAAACACGAACAGATCGTAAAAATCTTTCATCCGACTATTGGTCGCGCCGAGCGTCAGGATCGCTTCCGCCTTCTCGGCCACGACACTCTCGCGCGGATAGACGGCGACCACGGGCGCCGGATGGTCGAGCAACACGGGAAACTCCGCTCGTGCCGCAGGCGGCAGAATCACGTCACCGAAACCGACGTCGATTTGCATCGGAATCCGCGCTACCCCAAGCAGCGCGTCGATCCTGATCGTCACGCCCCCGTGGGCATGGCGTGTTCTGATCTCGTCGGCCTCGAGCGTGGCTTCGTCGAATCGGATCGCGTCGGCCGCCGGCGTGCCCAGAATCTCGCGGATGGCCGCCACGATCTCCGGAACGGATGCCCGACTTGGGGCATGAAGATCGATATCCCAGGTGGCGCGTCGGCGGTTGAGCTGCCAGAGCGCGAGAAGCGTCGCGCCCTTGAGCACGAAGCGACTTGCATGGGCCGAGGCACCGAGCCGGTAGAGAAACCGCTCGGTCACGAATTCCGTGAGCACCGCCTGAAAATCCGCCCGTCGTTCCGTGGCGATCGCTGCGAGCCGTGTCCGCACGGAATCGGGGCTGTCCGGATTGCGGCGCACTCGTGTCATGCCAGGCTTTCGAGATACGGCCGAATCACGCGTTCCACGCGATCGACTCGTGCATGACGGAGCAGTGCCTCGGTCTTTTGCGGTGACTGGCGGAGAAACTCCCGGAGGGCCTCGATCGCGACGTCGGTGCCGATCGAATTGCGAAACTTGAAACAGTCCGCGACGGTTTTCGCGGGGTTGGTCATGCGCACCTTCGTTCCGTCGATGAGGTGCTCTTCGACGCCGTCGTCGAGATGCCGCTGCGACACGTGCACGAACCGGATGCCGGCGGCCATTCCGGCCGGTCGCCACGCCTTGGACGGAACAGCCACCCAGATCTCGTATGGGTTTTGGGTGGTGAGCCGGTGGAACCGCAGGGCAGAGAGGAGGCAGATGACGCCGCGGGGAACGTGCCGAGCGACGGCGGCGAACTGGTGACTTGCCGACGTGCGGGCATCAGGGAGCGAGTAGAGCCCGCGGGAAATGCGGCTGACCGCGCCCCGCTCGACGAGCTTCGCGAGCATCGCCCGCGACACGCCGGCCCGTTCAAGATCGCGGCTGCGGGCCACGCCTTCGCGACGGAGAAACGTCCGGGCCTTGGTTTCGGGAGTGTCCACGGGGCAGGAGCCGAGCGGGAAGTGAGGGGTTTGCGATTCCTAGGTACATTTGCATAAGTACCGTTGTTTTGCAAACGCGCAGTTTGGTTCGGATTTCCAAGAGCGCGGACGAGTTTGTAGCCGCTGTTCATGAGTTTTGGTCTCAATGTCAGGAAGTGTACGCATGTACCATTTTGCGTCAAGGGTCGGCATTGAGGAGCGAGCTACCCCGGGACCAAGGTTGTCCCTGCCGGGTGTAGACTCGCGGCCATGGTTTCCATCCCGCCACCGGTTCGCGATCTCCGCGCCGACCTCGCGCGGCGGCCCACGATGACGGAGCTGTTTCACCGGGGCTACAACCCGCGCACGCTGCCGCCGGAGTTCACGACCTGGTTCGACTTCGTGGCGGCCGAGGGCGACGCGACCGCTCTCGAGGCCGAATGTCTCGGCCGGTTCCGCGACTGGTTCGTGATGCTCGCCACCACGCGGATGACGAAGTCGTTCAAGATGGTCCTCCTGCGGGTGTTGCTCGACAACGACGCAGTCTTTTCGGGGATGCCGATCCCGGAGCTGGCGGCGAAGTGTCGGGAGTTTCTCGTGGCCCACGAGTTCCTCCGCCGCGACAACGCCGACGCCGCCACGGGGCAGCTGGTGGAGATGTCGCCGCGGAAGTGGGAATCGAGCTGGCGGAAGTTCCCGATCTCGATCTGGATGCAGGAGCAGGAGGGCCGGAACTGGTTCGCTATTCACGGCGACTCCCTGCGCGTGGCCTTCGAGTGCGACCCTTTTCACACGAAGGTGATTCAATCCCGTGGCAAACCGTTTCTTAAAGTGGCTCCGGTGGATGAAGAGCCGGGTCGGCCCGACGGGCCGGTGCTCGTGCGGCTGCCGGATGGCCGGGAGTGGGAGTTTCGGTTCGTGAAGATCGCCTGCAACGTGGCCGGCCCGCGTGGATCCAACGTGGGCGACACGCTTCCAAACGGGCTGCCCACGCTCCTGCGTGAGTGGTTCGGCCCCGACGCCGGTCTCCCCGGCACGAGCTTTCAAGTGGAGTTTCACCGCGAGGGCGACGCCTGGCACATCGCTCCGCTACGGAAGGAAAACGGTGCCTGCACCCATTTGCCGGTCGCCGCAGGCGATCCGGTCCCGGCCGCAGGCCGGGATCTCCAGACAAATGGTGGCTGGCACCTTTTTCCGGGCCCCCTCACTCCCTCCCCGCCCCCCGCCTCCCGCTTCACCACCCGCGTCCCCGTCTACGACCTCACCGCCGCGGCCGGCTTCTGGGGCCCGGAGAGCGTGCCTGAGGAGATCGGCTGGACGGAGGTGCTGGGCGTGGCGGTGAATCCCGGCATGTTCGTGGCGCGAGTGACGGGCACGTCGATGGAGCCGCTGATCCCGGACGGCTCATGGTGCCTGTTCCGACCGTGTCCGGCGGGCTCGCGCGAGGGCCGGATCGTGCTCGTGCAGTTCGCGTCGCTCGGCGCGGGCGAGAACGGCGGCCGGTTCACCGTCAAGAAGTACCACTCGGAGAAGACGGTCACCGCCGACGGCTGGCGGCACGACCGCATTCAACTCCTGCCGTTGAATCCGGCGTTCGAGCCGATCACGCTCGAGCCGGAGGATGCGGCGGATGTCATGATGGTTGGCGAGTTGTATCAGCCAGTGCCATTTCTCATAGGTCGATAGGTAGTCGATATGTCTGCCGCAAGCGCTTGGTATTCAGCAACTCGCACCGAGTTTCTCGACATGCCTCACGACAAAGTCGTGGAACGGCTCACGAATGCAGCAGGTCGCGATGGCTGGCACGTGGAGCCGGAGCAACACGAGGAATGGTTAGCGAGTGTCGACTTGCTGCAAAACCATCTTTCCCGTGCGGTGACGATCCTGAGACAGTCGCTCGCCGATCAGAGTTTAGCAGACTTCGAGGCCGTCGTTCTCGAATACGACATGCGCAGGCGCGGGCTCCGGATCGATTGCGTCTTGTTGGGAAAGGGCGTTATTGCCGTCCTTGAGTTCAAGCGTAACGCCGTACAAAAAGCCGATCGCGATCAAGTGGAGAACTATTGCGTTAACCTGCTGGAGTTTCATGGGGAAACCCGGCGGCTTCATGAAGAACACTCCGTAATCCTGGCTCCCATCGTTGTTCAGACGGAGGGCCGCGTCATCAAACGACCGGTGCCCACATACGGGTTTCTGCCTACGCCATGGAACGCCATCGTGACTCCGACGACGGCAAGTTCTCGTGACGAGCTGTCTGATTCCCTGAGGGCGATACTGGGCCTGCGATTCTCAAAAACGCTGCCCGACCCCACGAAATGGCTTCGGTCTGCCTTCTCGCCTTCATCCACGATTCTCGACGCCGCCCTCTCGTTGTACGGCCAGCATGACGTAACCGCTATCGGCCAGCATGCAGCGCCAATCGAACTGATTCGCGACTGCACCAAGAACGTGTGCTCCTGGGTTCGGAAGAGTCAGTCAGACGGCGTCAATCGGATCATCTTTGTTTCCGGTGCACCGGGAAGCGGCAAGACGTTGCTCGGCCTGCAAGTGGCGTTCGCACCAGAGTTCGCAAACGACTCGGTGTTCGTAACGGGCAACTCGCCACTCGTCGAAGTTCTCGAAGCTGCACTTAAGCAGTCCTATGTCCGCGGCGTCCGGCGCCGAGGGTTGGCGGGGTATCCAAAAGAGGCCGCGAAGCACGTCATCCACAATGCAACCTTCAAGATCATCAAAGCGCACGCATTCCTCGGCAACCGCGGCTCGACAACGGGATCGACCGACGGAAAGGTTCTGATTTTCGACGAAGCGCAGCGCACGTATGAAAAAGGTAAGCGCGTCCTGCGAAAGCCGCTCGAAGACGACGAGGCGGCTTTGATTCTTAAATCCATGGAATCCTCGTACGGACAGGGGTGCGTGGTCGTGGCGTTATTGGGACACAACCAGTTCATCAACGCTGGCGAAGTCGGAAGCGGGGCATGGATACACGCGGCTCGGCGACATGGATGGCGATGCGTCATCGCAAACGAGACGGCCGAACTGCTTAGTGATGCGGATCGGGAAACGTTGCGATCTTTCGGTAGCCGTGACGTCTTGAAGGCAGGTCATCTGAAGCACTCGCTACGCTACTACCGCAATACGAGGATCGAGGAATGGGTAGCGGCAGTTCTTGACGGAGATGCGCAGGCAGCAAGGCAGGTTGCAAAGACCTTTGACGCAGCAGACACCGTATGGCTCACTCGCTCGCTTCAGGACGGAAAGTCCTGGATTCGAAACCATCGCGTCGGGGAGCAGCGTGGCGGGATAGTCGGTTCTGGCAACGGAGGAAGACTTGCGGCCGAAGGGCTGTTTGTCGGCCTCAAGCCCAGCATCGCTGACTGGATGCTGAAGCCCGACAGCGACATTCGGTCATCGAACATGCTGGAGACGATTCAAAACCAGTATCAGATCCAGGGGCTGGAGATCGACTGGGTTCTGGTCTGTTGGGACCTCGATCTCCGCCGCAGCAGCAGTAGTGGCTGGGCTGCCCACAAACTCAGCGGCACCAAGTGGCAGGCAAAGCCTGCATCTTTAGACGTTGCCAAGAACGGATACCGCGTACTACTCACGCGCGCTCGCAAGGGGATGGCTATTTTCGTTCCTATGGGGGACCTGACCGGGATCGATGAAACGCGATCGGCTGCCGCCTACAACGGCATTGCCGATTATTTATTGCGCTGCGGAGCGCGTTCAATGGCCGCGGACGCTCCGTGAGTTGAACCGAAACGCCTAGGCCGATCCTGGGCCGCCTCGGCCCGGCTGCAGTAGCCGCGAAAGCAACGACAGGCTATGCGCCAATCGCTTTGCGCCAGATAATCCGTGCCTGCATCTCAGGCCGCCCCCAAAAGCCACAGTTTGGCTACCCTTGACGCGCGATGTGTACGGCTGTATACTCTCTGCATTCGTCTCCCTGGTAGTTGGAGGGCATGCGATGCAACCGGAATCGAATACGCTGCGAACCGTCAAGGTGCGTGAGACAACTATGAAGAAACGAAAACAGCCGGCAGATGCGCCTAAGTCCCGATCACGCAAGCCAACCAAAAAAGTGGGACGTACGGCATCGCGGTCTGGTCGCCCCGCCTTCACGTTCATCGACCTATTTGCTGGAATCGGCGGCTTCCATCACGCGCTGCACGCCTTGGGTGGAAAATGCGTCATGGCGTGTGAGTTTGATCCGGAATGTCGCCGCGTTTACAGAAGTTCCTTCCCGGAATTGCCGGAAAAACGGTTCGTCAGCAACATTCGATCGCTTACCCGAGAAGATGTCGACGACGATCGCTCCAGCAGATCGACAGCAGAAATAGCGCGCATGGTGCCGGACCATGACGTACTGTGCGGCGGCTTTCCGTGCCAGCCGTTTTCGAAGTCTGGTTTTCAGCAAGGTGTTCGCGACAAAACTCGTGGAACGCTGTTCTTCGACATCATGGAGATCGTTCGGGCAAAGCACCCGAAGTTCATCATGCTCGAGAACGTGAGGAACCTTGCTGGTCCACGACACACCGCCACATGGGCTTTGATCATTGAGGCATTGCGATCTGAAGGCTATCGGGTTGCAGATGATCCAGTGGTCCTTTCACCGCACCTCGTTCCTCAAGAATACGGCGGAGCGCCGCAGGTTCGTGACCGCGTCTTCATTTTGGCAGAGTATGTGCCGGACTCTGACAAGCAGTCACTATTTTCTCGCCCTCTTTTAACTAGAACTGCATTTCGTTCATGGGATCCCGACAAGTGGCAAATTCGTGACTTTGTCGTTCCTGATGCCTCTATTCCAAATGTGGCTCAATATCGGCTAAGTGAAGATGAACGAACGTGGGTCAAAGCATGGGACTATTTTGTCTCACAAATCCCTCGCGATGACCTGCCAGGCTTTCCGATCTGGGCTCATGCTTTCGATCGCACACCAAAGATCCCCGACGAAGCGCCGGATTGGGAGCGAAACTTTCTCGTAAAGAACTCACGGTTCTATAACGACAACAAGCAATTCATTGACGATTGGCTCGGGATGAGGTGGGGTCCAAAAAAGCAAACCGTCCTCGACTTTCCGTTCTCTCGGCAGAAGTTTGAATGGCAGGCACGGAAGAAACACCCAGGCCGCAGAGGTCGAAGGCTCAGCGATCTTGTCATTCAGATAAGGCCTAGTGGTATACGGGTAAAGCCTGCGACGTATCTGCCGGCGCTCGTTGCGATAACGCAGACGTCGGTTATCGGGCCCGACGTAGCGCCAGGCGTTAGCGACTTCCGAAAACTCACGCCAAAAGAAGCGTCTGCGCTGCAGGGCATGCCCGCCGATACGTTTATGAAGGCCGGTGTCGATGACAAGGCCGCATATCGGCAGTTAGGAAATGCCGTCAACGTAGGTGTTGTGTCGCTGGCGTTTCAGGCGTTAGCCGGTTCGGCTTTGCTTGGTAGGGAGTTTTCGCTACCCGAAGATCCAGGCTCGCTGCCGCTTTTCAAACTTGCACATACAGCGTAACGCATCCCATGGTGCCCGCGGCTAGTTGTTATTACGACTCTGGCACTACCTCCCACCCAGCGATGATTCCCTCGCCTCCGCACGGATGGCGATTGGCGTCACGGAACCGACCTGTGATGGCTGGCCCACTTACAAGCCCGAGACGCGCCAATAATGCGTCGGCGATCTCGACCAGGTCGTCTAAGCGGTACGTGAGCGCGACGGGATCCACGCTTCTTAAAACGCGACTTAGGTTTACTGCAATCTCGTCGTCAAGCCCGAGGCTCGCACACGTGGCTCGGGCCCTTTCGATTGCGGTCGCGTCGTAGTCAAAGCCATACATCACTACAGCGCGGCGGGATGCAATATTGGTTTTCCGTAACCGTTGCGCATCGTGAACAAGACTACGGTCCTTAAGGTAGGGTGACAGTAGTTTTTGCAAGCCGTAGTCATTGTTTTTTCCATTATCTCCCACGAGAGCAATGTGTTTGATCTCTACGGCCCATCCGAAATCCGTCGCCACGCCTCCGGGCTTGCAGATCATAAGATCGCACGTCGCGCGGGCTGCATCCGGATATGCGTATTCCAAGTGCTCGGCACAAAAATGTGGCAGTTCGTTCGGGAAGTTGTGCGCCCACCACGTAGCCGCCTCGCGCACAAACTGGGGTTCGTTCAACGACTTGGCGCCTTGTAGATACGTCCGGCCAGTGCGTTGGCTGGCGCGTATCGCAGTGGTCGTCCGGTCAATCTGTGGAACGGCCTGCGCGAGCCTTGCGACAAGTGTTTCTAAGTTCATGGTTACGCGCTCTTGCCGGCCTATGGCTCTTTAAGCAAGGAAATGGGGGTGACTACAAACACTTGGTCGAGCAACACAACCGCATTCCAGGAGGAATGAATCGGGCTAGTCACGCCGTTGTTGAACTTGACTTGCACTTTGGCGAGGTACGGCTGAGCGGCTGCGGCTGACACATGCAGGAAGACTCCCGAGGCAACGATATGCGGATCTGGTTGCCTCGTTGAGTTCGCACGCGGCGCAACGCGAAAGAAATGGGGGCGCATCGATTTGTCAACGATCGCCAAGTAGTCGCATGGGAGGCCACGCTTATCGAGCGATAGCAATTTTACGTACAACCCCTTGCGATTGGATCGAGGTAAGGCGTTAAATCGCTTGGCCGTTAGCCTTGCGACCGTTGCGCAGGCGTCTACGGCTGCGGAACTTTTGCGTCGTTTCCATGCAGAGCGCTTTGGGCCGCAGGTTCTACGCATTTCCGCTTCATAGCGCGGAACGGCGTTGGAAGCGATGCGTTTGAAAGTGTTGATGTCTTCGTCCGTACAGCCAAACCCTCGGCAGGTCGGGTTCTTCAGGCACTTTTTTAGGATTCTCGGGTTACCTCGAAAAACGCTGAGCGATAGTTCTAAGCCCAACTCAGTGATTAAGACCAAGTCGCCTGTGCTGCCATCCCCATCGTTTTGGGTGACATTGCGAATCGCTGCTAAGGCGCCCCCCTGGATGCTGACCCCGCACCCACGAGAAGATTTGGCGTATGCAGCAAGGGCACAGAGAATCCTCTTGTGTCCCTTCCGATTCTTTTTTGCAATTTTTCGTACATAGGCCGCGACGGTGCCGTATTCAGCCTCCGCCAACCCAGCGGCTCGAGCGATCCAGAGCAGGGTCGCGATCTCGTAACTGACGCCGGTGTTGTGATTTGTTTCGTATGGCTGCAGGGCAGCCATGATTTCTCGGTAGAGTCGATGTGGCATGTCCGCGCCTCCGGGGAGGGCGACAATAGGCCATGCGGTTTCACGCGGAAATGCCAGTTGTGCTCGATAACAGCCTAGTTTTCGACTCTAAGAGGCAGGCGTTCTTCAGATACTGCCGCCGCTCGGGCTTCTTCACGTCGGTCCGGCTGATTTCATCTTCTGTGCCCCGCGAAAACTGCGATAGAGGGGCCGATACAGCGATGAGCGGGTGTCGCGCGGCGGGCTCAAAAACCAGTGCACCGGGTCGATGTTCACCCGGATGTCGATCGCGTGGGGCTTGAGCCGCTCTCGCGGACGAGGAGGCCACGAGGCCGGCCCGCTCCGTGCCCCGCCGCTGCTTTTCTGTCCACCGCCGCGCCGCCCGCATGCTCCGCGTGAGCAAGGTGGCGCATGAGGCACCAAAGGCCGGCTCGAGCGGGGCGATAGGCAGGGCTGCAACCATGGGAGGCAGCATACCAACCCGAGGGACAACCTTGGTCCCCCGCGGGGGGCTTGACGCAGGACGGTACGCATGTACACTTATAACGTGCTGCCCGAAGGATCGATCGCATGCCCCGAAAAATCCGCGAACTCGTCAGGGATCTCGTGAAGGCTGGATTTGAGGAGCGATCAGGCAAGGGAAGCCATCGGAACTACAGTCACCCGCTCGTTGCCAAAGTGGTTACGATATCGGGTAGGGATGGCGATGATGCCCGGCGGCATCTCGAGAAAACGGGTCAAGAGGCCATCAACGATGGTGAACCAATGGCGAAAGGCGACCGATACGTGAAGGTTGTCGAGTGGTCAGACGACGACAAGTGCTTCGTCGGCACCTGTCCACAACTGATGTACGGCGGATCCTATGGCGACGACGCCACGAAGGTGTTCGTCGAACTCTGCGAAATGGTCGAAGAGGCGATTGAAACGCTGGAGGAGGCCGGTAAGCCGTTGCCGCAACCGCTGCCCCTGCACGCGCTTGGAAGCGTGCTGCAACGGAGCGCGTGATTGGCGAGCAAACCTGTGGCACTCCCAGGTCGTTGAGGTACTGGCTTACCCCCTCGTAAAACCCCGGGCTCCGTGTCCGGTCGCGCTTCGCCCCCGGCAGGACGAAGATCACCATCCCCTGCCGGGCCCGCGTGAGCAACACAAGGGAGGCGTTCTTCAGATACTGCCGCCGCTCGGGCTTCTTCACGTCGGTCCGGCTGATTTCATCTTTTGGGCCCCGCGAAAACTGTGAAAGCTCCAGTCGCTCCCACTCGAGCGTCAGACGGCGTCCCACGTGACTTTTCGTCCAGTCGAGCTCCAGCCCCTGCACCTGAAACTCCGTCGCCGCGTCCTCCAGATACAGCGATGAGCGGGTGTCGCGCGGCGGGCTCAAAAACCAGTGCACCGGGTCGATGTTCACCCGGATGTCGATCGCGTGGGGCTTGAGCCGCTCTCGCGGAAGAGGAGGCCACGAGGCCGGCCCGCTCCGTGCCCCGCCGCTGCCGACGGATCCACCGCCGCGCCGTCCGCATGCTCCGCGTGAGCACGATTGGGTAGTGGTCGCGAAACTCCGCGAAGAGCTCGCGGCCGACCTCTGCCTCGCCGTCGAGGAGGGCCTTCACGAAGCGGGAGAGGTGTTCTGCGCGGAAGGAACGCATCGAGGTGGCCAGGTGCAACGCCGGCTCGAGCGGGGCGATAGGCAGGGCGGCAACCATGGGAGGCAGGATACCAATGCGAGGGACAACCTTGGTCCCCCGCGGGGGGCTTGACGCAGGGCGGTACGCATGTACACTTCCTGCCAACGCGGCGCGATGCCGCTGAAAGCCCCGCCAATCGGGTTGCCCGATGCCAACGATTCTGCGAAGTGGACCCTACCGCGTTTATTTCTACTCGCACGAGATGAACGAACCGCCCCACGTGCACGTCGATCGAGATGCGGCGTCGTGCAAGTTTTGGTTGTCCCCGGTAGCCCTCGCCAGTAACCTTGGATTTCGGGCACACGAGCTGCGAACGATCGAACGGTTGATCGAGAATTCCATCGACGAGCTTTTGGACGAGTGGGAGGCTATCCATGGCGACGCAGGGTGAACGCGTGACGAACGTGCATTGCACGGATGATTGCGTCGTCGTCGACTTGGCCGATGGCCGGACCATTTCCGCCCCGCTCGCCTGGTATCCGCGGCTGTTGCACGCGACGCCCGAACAGCGGGCCAACTGGCAGGTTGCAGGCGCTGGGTACGGCATCCATTGGCCGGAGATCGATGAGGATATTTCCGTCGAGGGTCTGCTTCGTGGGGCTCCCGCACCGAGGCCGTCAGCCAAGGCCAGTTGACCAGCTCGGCCTGCCTAGACCTGCGGCACGCCCAGGTCGGTCAGATACTGGGTCACCCCGTCGTAGAACGCCGGACTTCGCGTCCGGTCCCGCTTCGCCCCCGGCGGCACGAAGATCACCATCCCCTGCCGGGCCCGCGTGAGCAACACGCGGTAGGCGTTCTTCAGATACTGCCGCCGCTCGGGCTTCTTCACGTCGGTCCACTTCGCCCCGCGAAAACTGTGAAAGCTCCAGTCGCTCCCACGCCAGCGGAGGTCGGCGTCCCACGTGACGATCGTCCAGTCGAGCTCCAGCCCCTGCACCTGAAACTCCGTCGCCGCGTCCTCCAGATACAGCGATGAGCGGGTGTCGCGCGGCGGGCTCAAAAACCAGTGCACCGGGTCGATGTTCACCCGGATGTCGATCGCGTGGGGCTTGAGCC